>ONWP01000043.1 GCA_900321595.1 uncultured Eubacteriales bacterium | reverse complement strand
GCTGCCTTACCACTTGGCTATGACGCCAAAAAAATGGAGCGGACGACGAGGCTCGAACTCGCTACCTCCACCTTGGCAAGGTGGCGCTCTACCAGATGAGCTACGCCCGCTTATGGTGCCTTCGGTCGGAATCGAACCAACGACACGCGGATTTTCAGTCCGCTGCTCTACCAACTGAGCTACAAAGGCATACCGTTTGGAAAAAAATGGCGACCCGGATCGGGCTCGAACCGACGACCTCTAGCATGACAGGCTAGCGTTCTAAACCAACTGAACTACCGGGCCATATTGGGTGGTGGGAACAACAGGGCTCGAACCTGTGACCCCCTGCTTGTAAGGCAGATGCTCTCCCAGCTGAGCTATGCTCCCCAATTCCTTGCGGCTTGCATATAGTATCAAACTTTCCCGAAAAAGTCAAGCTTTTTTTTCAAGTTTTTCGAGGATTTCTCGATTTCCCGCAAAAAAGCCGCCGTCAGGGGCTGTCGCAGGCCTGCAGAAACGCCCAGATCGCGTCCAGCAGCCGCGCGAGCTTCCCGTCGAAATCCGTCGCGTTGTCGATCAGACGCACATACGGGTGCCCCCGCCAGGCCTCGCGCACCCGCGCGTCGAGCGCCGCGGCCTCCTCCGGCGTCTCGGTCCTCGCGCTGTTATTCGCCAGCGTATACGCGCGCGGCGCGTCCACCGCCGTACTCACCATATGAAAGACCGCGTCGTACCGCGCCAGCAGCGCCGCGTGCGTCAGCTCGAACCGGGCCAGCAGCGCTTCGTAATCCGCGTCGGACAGGTACGCCCGGCAGTCCACGGCGCCCCGGTCGCAGACGATCAGCGTCTCTTTTGCGCCGATGACGCCGGCCGCCTCCGTCACGACGCGCTCCTTCTCAAGCTGCAGGTCCATCTGCAGCGTCTGATACGCAAGCGGCGTCGGGCACGTTTTCGGCGAGATCCCGCCGTCGATCAGCTCCGTGGCGGTCTCCGCGATCGTCAGCACGGTGTACCCCTTCGCGGAAAAGAACGCGCGTATGGGCGCCGCCGCGCCGGATTTGCCGCCGCAGGGCCCGCCGGTGACGGCGATGACATGTACGGACATGGACGATCCCCTCCCCGACGGCAGTATATCACACCGGCCCCCGGCGCGTCAACCGCCGAAGAACAACGTCGGCCGGAACGAAGCGTGAAAGATGCAGTATTCAATAAAAAAACATTGCATTTAAAACAAAAACCGTTTAAAATTGAATTGTCAATTCTTCTGTAAGGAGGCTGGCCCTATGGCGGTTTGTCCGAAATGCGGAAAACAGCTGCGGCTGTATCACTGGCGGCCGGAATGCCCGGCCTGCGGCGTCAACATGATCTACTACAACGCGAATGAACGGCTGCTGGCTGAGACGGAGCAGGCCGAGATCGAGCACGCGAAGCATCAGCCCCGCTTCGACCGGGCAAAGGCCGCGTTCTTCGGCTCCGCGCCCGCCATCGCGCGTCTCGTGCTTTCCGTCCTGCCGCTCGGCGCGCTCTTTCTGCCGCTGGGCAGGCGCGCGGACGCGGCCGGGACGATCAACGCGCTGACAGTCTTCAACCGGCTGAGCGAGGACGCGGGCGCCGTCGTCAGCGGCGTCAAGGCAGGCGATTTCACGTCGATCGCGCTGGCGCTGCTGCTCGTAAGCGCCGTGCTGATCCTCGTCTGCGTCGTATGTCTTCCCATGTCTCTGGGCAGGCACGGCAAAGCGCGCAACCTCATACTCAACGCGGTCATGCTCGGCTGCGCGGTCGGCGCGGCTGTCGCGTTCGCCGTCGGCGGCGGGACGCTCCTTGTCGGCGCGTTCGTCTATATCGGCCTGCTCGCGGCGATCCTGATCTACAATCTGTATCTCGCGAAAAAAGGCCTGCGCGTAAAGCATACGACCTGCCTGATCGGCGGCCTGCCCAGCGATGAGTACTTCGAAATGGTCAAAAGCGGCCGGTCGGAGCTGGAGATCCGCAAAAAGATGGTCGAGGCGCTGACCGTCATGCAGGAAGAGGTTCGCGCGCAGGCAGCGGCGGCAGAGGCGGCGGAAGCGGAAAAACGCGCCGCGTGGAAGTGAGGGAGACGACATGGCTGACAACAAGAAACTGACCGAAGCCGAAGAGCTGTACCTCGTCAACGCGCAGCTGCATGAACTGGTGGACGTGGACCGCCGCGTCCTCACCCGCAAGCAGACGATCGGCTACATGATCTTCGACGGCACCCGGGATTTCAACATCGACGGGCACAAGGATCTGTTCGCGGACAGCATCCTGAAAATCAGTCTGAAGCTGCAGGCCCGGTACAATTTCTTCGCCGGGATCTGGGATATCGTGGACGATTTCCTCGTCAGCGCCATCGTGGAAAAGACCCGGACGCGGTGGGGCAAATTCGTCCCCTACCTGTTCGTCGGCGGACTGCCCTACGCGCTGGTTTCAACGCTGTTCTGGCTGCTGCCCCTGATGTTCTCACCGGAGAACGTAAACAACTTCGACTATCTGCCGAAATTTTTCATGTACGCGCTCCTGGATATGGCGCTGGAATTCCTCGGCAACATCCGCAACGTCTCCATCGACGGTTATCTCTCCACCATCACGCCGTACCCGTCCGACAGGCGCAGACTTCTGGCGGTGTCGAGCTACTTCCGCATCATCTATTCGCGTCTGCCGGATATCGTGATCGAGTTCGCGATGGACTTCATCAAAAACGGCATCGTCACCTCGGCGAAGAACCGCACCACCGACCAGATGATCCGCCGTTCCATGCTCATTATCGGCCCGGTGACGAGCGTATTCGCCGGTCTCGTGTTCACCTGGTACACCTCCATCGCCAAGGAGCGCGTCCACCAGAAGATCGAGCGGCCG
>ONWP01000410.1 GCA_900321595.1 uncultured Eubacteriales bacterium | reverse complement strand
GCCTCGCAGGCAAACGCCGTATACGGCGCGCGGTCGATCAGCTTTTCGGGCGTGTCCAGCAGGACGACGCGGCCGCCGATGCGGTAATACTGCGCGAAGCGCATCTCACTTTTTCTCGCCGGAATCAAACCGGTAGATATCACTGCCGGAGATATCGATATACGGCGGCGTGACCGGCGGGATGCCGCCGGCGGCTGTGATCGTCATCATCAGGCTGCGAAAGTGCGGAAACAGCTCGTCGTAGGTCTCCAGATGCAGCTCCTCCTTCGAGACGTCGTCCTGAAACGCGAAGACGCCGCAGACAACCATATTGATATGGAAGTTCTTCGGGTCGTCCTTCGCCTGCACCGTGGCGGTCAGCTCCCCCTCGCAGGTGTTGTTCGTCGCGTAACGGACCCGGTACGCGTAGTTGAACGTCAGCTCCAGCCGTGTGCCGGAGCGCACGTTGCTGATGAAATCGATCTGCTTGACGTGAAAGCCCCTAAAGGTGGTATGTTTCATCGCCGTTGTCTCCTTTTTCTTGCTTTTCCCGGCCAGAAGGTGTATCATACGCCTCAGAGGTGACGCGTATGAACGAATGCGACCGGTGTCTGTACTTCGTCTGCGATGAGATCACAGGCGAATACTACTGCGACGTTTATCTGGACGAGGACGAGGCGGAGCGTCTGCTGGAGCGCCGCGATAAAGCCTGTCCCTATTTTCGGGACGGGGACGATTACGCCGTCGTCCGGCGCCAGAATTAGAGCACGGAAACCTTCTTCATGCGCTGCGGCTGCAGCGGCTTATCCCTGCCGTCCGTCGCGACGGCGGCGATGCGGTCAACCTCCTCCATGCCGGAGACGACGCGCCCGAAGGCCGCGTACTGCCCGTCGAGGAACGTGCTGTCCTGATGGCAGATGAAGAACTGACTGCTGGCGGAATCCGGGTTCTGGCTTCTGGCCATGGAGATCACGCCGCGCTTGTGGCTCAGATTGTTGGCGACGCCGTTCATCGCGAACTCGCCTTTGATCTTCTCATCGGAGCCGCCGTAGCCCTCGCCCAGCGGATCGCCGCCCTGGATCATAAAGCCGGAGATCACCCGGTGAAAGATAAGGCCGTCGTAAAAGCCCTCAGACGCGAGCTTTTCAAAGTTTTTGCAGGTGATGGGCGCCTGCTCCGGGCACAGCTCCACGTCGATAACGCCGCCGGATTCCATTTCGATCCTGATCATAGTTTTTCCTCCGATCTGCAAGATGCTGCGTCAATTATACACGAGCGCGCGACCGGATTCAAGTAGTCTTTTACCTTTCGCAACTTGCACAAAATTTTTCCATGAATTTTTCCCTCGAAACGGACATATTTTAGATAAAATCATGAAAATCCGAATTGAAATTTCTGTTTTACCGTGATATAATTGATTTGTTGTAATGCAATGAATCAAGTGCCGATCCGGTTTCGGACGGTATCATGGGAGGTACACACATTGAAACAGTATCAGGCTGACAAGATCCGCAACATCGTTCTGGCCGGTCACGCCGGCAGAGGCAAGACCACGCTGGCCGAAGCAATGCTTTTCAAAGCCGGCACAGCCGACAGACTCGGCAAGGTGCTCGACGGCAACACGATGCTGGACTACGATCCCGAGGAGAAAAAACGTCACTGCACGGTGCAGACCGCGATGGCGCCCCTGGAATGGCTGGGCGGCAAGGTCAACGTGCTGGACACCCCCGGTCTGTTTGACTTCGCCGGCGGCGTCGCGGAAGGCATGCGCGCGGCGGGCACGGCTCTGATCGTTCTTTCCGCCGGCAGCGGCATCGACGTCGGCGCGGAAAAAGCCTATAAAGCAGCCATCAAGCGCGGCAACTCCGTGATGTTCGCCGTGACGCGCTGCGACGCGGAAAACACCGATTTCTATAAGACCTTCGAGGCGCTGAAGGAGAAATACGAGACCAAGATCTGCCCCGTCGTCGTCCCCCATATGGAGAACGGCAAGGTCGCCTGCTACGTGGACTTCGCGACCGGCAAGGCGTACACCTACGCCGGCGGCAAGGCGGCTGAGACCGCCGTGCCCGACAGCGCGGAGATCGAGGAGATGAAAGCCGTCCTGCAGGAAGCTGTCGCCTCCACCGACGACGATCTGATGATGAAGTTCTTCGACGGCGAGGAATTCACCCAGGAAGAGATCTACAACGGCCTGCGCGCCGGCATCACCAGCGGCGACATCTATCCCGTCTTCGCCTGCGCCGGTCTGACCACGGACGCCGTGGACATCCTGCTCAATTCCATCGTCAATTTCGCGCCCGCGGCCGACGCCAAGACCGGCGAAGCCGATCTCAAGTGCGACGAGAACGGCCCGCTCGCGGCGATCTGCTTCAAGACCATCGCCGACCCGTTCATCGGCAAAATGTCCTTCTTCAAGGTCGTCAGCGGCAAGATCACCGCGGACGCGCCCGCCTACAATGAGCGCACCGGCGAAAGCGAGCGCATGGGCAAGATCATCTCTCTGAAGGGCAGCAAGCAGGAAGACATCGCCTGCATCCCCGCCGGCGACATCGGCGTTGTGACAAAGCTGGCCGGCATCAAGACCGGCGACACGCTGTGCGACCCCAAGAATCCCGTCAAGCTGGCCGGCGTGGACTTCCCCGCGCCCTGCCTGTCCCGCGCCGTCAAGGTCGTCAAGAAGGGTGAGGAAGAGAAGGTCGCTTCCGGACTGCGCAAGCTGATGGAAGAGGATCCCACGATCACCTTCGAGCTGAACACCGAGACGAAGGAGCAGATCCTGTCCGGTCTGGGCGAGCAGCACCTTGACGTCATCGTCAACAAGCTGAAGACCAAGTTCGGCGTCGAAGTCGAGCTGACGAATCCCCGCGTCGCGTACCGTGAGACGATCCGCAAGAAGATCGAGGTCCAGGGCAGACATAAGAAGCAGTCCGGCGGTCACGGCCAGTTCGGCGACGTCTGGATCCGCTTTGAGCCCTGCGACAGCGACGACCTCGTCTTCGCCGAGGAAGTGTTCGGCGGCAGCGTGCCGAAGAACTTCTTCCCCGCCGTGGAAAAGGGTCTGCGCGAGTGCGTGGCCAGAGGCCTCGTGGCGGGCTACCCGATGGTCGGCCTGAAGGCGACGCTGTACGACGGCTCCTATCATCCCGTCGACTCCAGCGAAATGGCGTTCAAGACGGCCGCCAGCCTGGCCTTCAAGAAGCTCAATCCCGACGCCAGCCCGGCGATCCTTGAGCCCATCGGCACCCTGAACGCCTACGTGCCCGACGACAACCTCGGCGACATCATGTCCGACGTGACAAAGCGCCGCGGCCGCGTGCTGGGCATGGGCCCGGCTGACGAGCCCGGCATGCAGAAGCTGGAGGCGGAAGTCCCCATGGCTGAGATGAGCGACTTCTCCACCGTTCTGCGTCAGGTCACCCAGGGCAGAGGCTATTTCGATTTCGCCTTTGTCCGCTACGAGGAAGCCCCCGCGAACGTGATGCAGCAGGTCATCGCGGACGCGAACTTCTCCGACGACGACGAATAATCAGGATTCAATACCGGCGGAACGGCTTCGGCCGTTCCGTTTTTTTGCGCATAAAGACAGGCGAAGCCCGACCGGCTCCGCCTGCTTCGTATGGGAAAAGATGATTTCAGAAGGATTCCAGCTTTGCGCTCACCCGCAGGATCTTGCGCGCGTTCGCCGCGGTTACCTTGTTTGTGCCGTCGATGTCCGCCGCGGCGAGCGAGAAAACGTCCATGTGCTCGAGCTGCGCGGAAAGCCGCAGCGCGAGGCGCGCGTCCAGCGCTGTCACGCGGCCGTCCTGATTGACGTCCCCGAGCCATCCGCGCGCCATCAGCAGCTCCTTGATCTGAGAATGGTAGTAGAAGACCGGATCAGCGTTCGTGACGGGCTCGCGCATCAATTTGTCTCGCCACTCGAGACACTGCTCGATGAACGCCTGACACTCCTCCACGGAAGCGTCCGTATTCGAAAGCACGTAGACCCGCGCGCCGATATAATAGGAGGATTCGTCCGTGATCTCGCCGTCGAGCGCAGCGAACTTTTCCGCCGTCCATTCCTGCACGAACGCGGGTTCAAACGGCGTCAGGGAATCGATCGCGTGCGTCGCGATCCGGATCTCCGCGTCATCCGTCAGCTTTTTGAGCGCCGGAATGACCGATTCATCCCATTGCGCCGACTGCTTGTCCAGGAATTCGAGGGCAGTAACGCGCAGCACAACGCCATTGTCTTCGTTCAATACGATCGACTCCAGAAGATCCTGATCGAAGTTGCATGGCACATACCGCGCGATGTCAAAGACAAAAGACTTAAAGGCAAGGGTATTCGCGTCGTCGCGCAGCTCCTGCTCGAGACGCGCCGGCGTGACCACGTCCGTCATCGCCGCGAACTCCTGGTCGAGCTCCGGACTCACCGCGATCGGTTCCGCGTCGTTGTAGCAATCCTTGATCCGCTGATACTTCTCCTCATTCGTCAGCGCCGACCACTCTTTGTCAAACAGGATTCCGGCGTAATAGAGGTAATCGACCTGCTCGAGCGACGCGACCTGTTCGATCTGCGAAGGTGTGGCGACGATGTCTATTGTCGGCGTGAAGGCGGAAACGCTTTCGATCTCGGCATACTGCCCGATGACCTCAGCCATCTCCGAATTGTATCTTTCAAGCACCAGCTTCACGAGCGCTCGCTTATCCTTGACCACCTGCGCCAGCGCGTCCGCGCCGTGCTCCCGCGCATAGTCGCTCGTGATCTTCTGCATGAGCGCGTCGTATTCCGGTCCGTATTCCGGATTCACCAGCCATACGTGTACGCGAAGCGTCCCGTCCGCGCGCTCCATATGCCAGCGCAGATTCGGCTCGATCTTGTCCTCCTGCGCCGCCGCGACACAGATGGATGCGGCAAACGCCAGCGTGACCGCCAGAAGCGCCGCGAAGATTCTTTTCACACGTCGTTTCATCATTTTGTTTCCTCCTTTTTCAGATAAAAATGCGCTCGTTCTTTCGTACTTACGATCCGTCCTCTACGCGAAGGTGTCCAGTCTGGCGCTCACGCGCAGGATCCTGCGGGCTTCCGACGCCGTGATCCTGCCGTTGCCGTCCAGATCCGCCGCCAGGAAACGGACGCCGTCCAGCTTTTCGAGAAGCGCAGACGCCCGCAGCGTGAGCCGCGCGTCGCGCGCGGTGACGTATCCGTCCAGATCGACGTCGCCGAAGAACGACAGATACCGGGAGATCCCTGCTTCCGACTCTGCAGTCTGCATCATTGTCATCTTATCAAGAAAACCGAACACTTCATCTCGGTCGGACACATGGTAAAGCCCGAACAGGTACCCCATCCCGTCGCTGCCGAAGAATGCGGAGAACGAAAACGGATTGTCGCGCAGCCGCTGAGCGCCCCCGAAGTTGACGATATACGCATGAAAGATCCTAATGTCGGATCGTTCCGCCAGCTCCGCCATTTCCCGGTAGACGTCCGCCGGATCGCGGGCTGGCTCCGTCCCCCCGACGACCTCGATCGTCAGTACGTCGTCCGAGAATCGGATCGTGTCGCCCGTGCTGAGTATACCGTCCTGCTGCCGGTCTACGATAAGCTCTGACGACGACGCGCCGAAGGAGCGAAGGAGCGTTGTCTGCAAATGCTCCAGCATCACGGCGTAATGCTTCGCCGCCGGCGCCGCGACGTATATCGTATTGTCGACGACGACCAGCGACTGCGGCGGCTTCACCTCCGCATATGC
>ONWP01000364.1 GCA_900321595.1 uncultured Eubacteriales bacterium | reverse complement strand
TTCCGTTTCAGCCTCTCGCACGCCGGCACGATCGCCCTGTGCGCCTTTGACGCGGGCGACGGCGCCTGCCCGGTCGGCTGCGACGCGGAGCGGATCGCGCAGGCGGATCTGCGTCTTGCGAAACGGTTTTTCGCGGAAGACGAATACGCGTTTTTATCCGGGATCCCGGACGCGTCCGCGCGCGACCGCGCGTTTTTCCGGCTGTGGACGCTCAAGGAAAGCTTTTTGAAAACGACCGGCGACGGTCTCGCAACGCCGCTCGGCGCGTTCAGCATCCGCCCGGATACCGATCCGATCCGCGTCGTCACGGACGCGCCGGGGACGTTTCATTTCGGCGAATCCGACGCCGTGCCGGGATACTGCATCGCGTGGTGCTATCAAAACGAATCACAGAAAGGTGTGACCGTATATGAATATCGAAGTGACAATGAAAGAGGAAACCGCCGTCCTCAGGCCTGAGGGCTGGCTCGACACCGAGACCGCGCCCGCGCTGGGCGAGGCGCTCGACGCGCTGCCCGCCGACGTCAAGGCGATCGAGCTGGACTGCGAGAAGCTTGCGTACGTCTCCTCCGCCGGTTTGCGGCAGATCGTCGCGGCCTACAAAAAAGTGAACGGCGCGCTGACGCTGCGGCACGTCTCCGATGAGATCCGCCATGTGCTGACGATGACAGGGCTCGCCTCCCGGCTGACGATCGAACCGTGAAGGTGTCGCTGCGCCGCTGGCTGGCGCTGCTCTTCGTCTGCATGATCGCGCTCACCGTTGTCACCGCGATCCTCTGGAGCTATGCGACCGGTTACGAAACCATCATGAACCAAAGCGAAACGAACGCGCTCAACTGCTTCGGCTTCGTCTCCCACCTGCTGCGTACGCAGGATCCGTCTCTTCTCACCGCGAAAAACGCGGATCTGCCGCAGGCCGTCAAGGAGGATTTCATTCGCTTGTCGGATGCCTTCGATATGACATATCTGTACGTGTACCGCGTCAATGAGGACGCGCGCAACCGGTATTACCTGCTGGCGACGTGCAGCGGCGACGACGGCACCTTCCTGGACGCGATGCGCCGGATCGAGGCGGACAACACTGACGGGATCGACGATATGGAACGGGACGCGCTCAACGGCAGCGAAGATTCCCACAGGTTCAAGCTGGACAATTCCTTCGGCTTCACGATGTCTTGGCTCGTCCCCTATAAGGACACGGCGGGGAACGTCGCAGCGCTCATCGGCGGCGAATACGATCTGTCCATTCTGCGCGAGGAGATCCTCCGGCAGGCGACGTCCATCGCGATCCCGATCGTGTTCGTGCAGATCCTCGCGTTCGTGATCCTGGTGATCTCCATCAACCGGCGCATCGCGGAGCCGGTCCTGCAGATCTCAAACGCGATGAAACGCTTCGCGGAAACGCGCGAGCTGCCGGCGTTGAAGACAAAACACAAGCCCGTCGCGGAGGTTGCCGAGATCCGGGAAACCTTCAAATCCACGGCCTCGGACGTCAACGCGTACATCGCGGATATTGAAGCGCTCACCCAGGAGCGCGTGCAGGTCGAAACGCAGGAACGCGTCGCCAGACGCATCCAGTACGGCCTCGTCCCGGAGGAGACGAAGCTGAACGGCGACACCTTCAGCGTGATCGCCCGCACCAGACCGGCGAAGGCGGTCGGCGGCGACTTTTACGACTGCTTCAGGCGTGAGGACGGCAACGTCTGCGTCGTCGTCGGCGACGTATCCGGCAAGGGCGTCAGCGCCGCGATCTTCATGGCGATGGCGCGCACCACGATCCACGACCAGCTGTTCGGCTGCGCCGATCCGGGCGTCGCGCTGACCCGGGCGAACCGGGATCTTTGCAGGCTGAACCCGGAGGGTCTGTTCGCAACTGTCTTCGCCGCCGTACTCGATCCGATGACCGGCCGTCTGACATACGCGAACGCCGGGCACTGCTATCCCGTGCTCGTCAGGGAATCCGCCGCGTTTCTGATCCCGAAGCCCGGCGCGCCGCTGGGTCTGTTTGACGACGATGAGATCGCGGATGAAGAAACCGCGCTTTTGCCGGAGCAGACGATCTTGATCTATACCGACGGCGTGACCGAAGCCGTGAACCGCGACAAGGCGTTTTTCGGCGACGACCGGCTGCTTGAAGCGCTGTCGCGGGGCGCCGAAAACGCGCAGGACGTGATTCGGTGCGTCTCCGACGCGCTCGACGCGTTCTGCGGCGACTGCGATCCCTTCGACGACACCGCCATGCTGGCGCTGCATTGGAGCGAAAGCGCGCGCGATATCATTCTGCCGGCAAAACAATCCGCTTTCGCGCAGATCCGCGACGCGGTTATTGCCGAGGCGGGCGACACGCCGCGCACCCGCGAGATCCTGCTGGCCTGCGAGGAGATCATGACAAATATCGTCTCCTACGCCGGCGTGGAAACCTTCGGCTTCCGTCTGTCGCACAGCGGCGCGCTGACGGCGACGTTTACAGACGCGGGCCCCGCCTTCGATCCCACGCTTCAGACCGAACAGCCTGCCTTTGACCTGCTGGACAACGGCGGCATGGGGCTCGGACTCGTCCGGCAGATCGCGGACACGATGCGCTACGAGCGAAAGGACGATCAAAACGTCCTGACGCTCACGTTCAACCTATAATACGGCATTACGACTGGAGGTGCAAAGTTATGCTGTTTCAAAAAATTCTCGCTCTGCTGCTCTCCCTGATCTCGGGAGTCGCGTCGCTCTTCGGCGTCACAATGAAGGACGCGTATGAGCCGGACGCGTTTCCGATCATCTCCGTCGAGGAAAAAGCGCCGGACGCCATCCGGATCGCGTCGTTCAACGTGCGCTGCGCGGACGTGAACGGCACGCCCGCGATCCTGCGCCGTCAGCTCGTGCAGGAGGAGATCCTGCGCATCGCGCCGGATTCCATCGGCGTACAGGAGGCGACGACCGATTGGATGGCCTATCTGCGGCTCATTCCCGGCTACGGCGCCTTCGGTGAAGGCCGGGACGGCGGGATCTCCGGCGAGCACAGCGCGATCCTCTACAACCGGTCGAAGTACCGCCTGATGGCCGGCGACACCTTCTGGCTCAACGAGACGAAGAGCAAAAAGCAGATCGGCTGGGACGCCGCGCTGAACCGGATCTGCACCTGGGTCGTGCTGGAAAACCGGGAGACCGGCGCGCAGTACGCGCACGTCAACACCCATTTCGACCACGCCGGCGCGCAGGCCAGACTGGAGAGCGCGAAGCTGATCCTCGCGTTCATCCGCGACAATTTTGCCGACCTGCCGGTCATCCTTACCGGCGACCTGAACGTCGAGCAGTCGTCTGAAGCGTATCAGCTCTTCGCGGGAAATCTGACGGACGCGCGGGAAAACGCGCCGGACAGCCGGACAATCGGCTCGTTCCACGACGGCAACGCGGGTCTGTACCCCTACGACCTCGACTACATCTTCTGCGGCGCCAAGGTCAGCCCGCTCGTTTTCCGCACCGTGACCGACGGCGTCAACGGCAGATACGTGAGCGATCACTTCCCCATCTACGCGGACGTGACGATGGAGCCGGTGACAGGCGTATTCCAGAAGACGATCTCCTGACGAATCGAAAGCAAAAACGGCCGATCCCGCGGGGTCGGTCGTTCATTTTATCTGAATGATGTCTGCATCACAGCGCGATCCACTGCGCGCCGTCGCCCGGCTGACAGTCGCCGACGAACAGCCTGACGCCGCCGTCCGGCTCGACGCGCGTCCCGTCCTCAAGCACAGCCTTGAGCCAGAACCGGTCCGCCGTAAGCGCGACGCGCCGCGTCTCGCCTTTCTTGAGATACACCGGCTCGATCGCCGCCAGCTGCAGCTTCGGCGTCGTCGTGCGGCTGTCGAGATAGGACGCGTACAGCTGCGTCTTCTCCCACGCGTCAAAGCTGCCGGTGTTGGTGACGTCGACCGCGATCACAATGCGCTCGTCATCCGCGCTGACGATCTCCGGTCTGCCGAACGCGAACGTCGTATAGCTGAGACCGTAGCCGAAGGGATAGAGCGGCTCGCATTCCGCGAACCTGTAGGTCCTGCCGGCCATGCTGTAGTCGCAGATCTCCGGCAGAACAGTATCCGCGCGGTAAAACGTGATCGGCAGCTTGCCCGACGGAGCGAACTTGCCGGCGATCGCCTGCGCGACGGCAAGACCGCCCAGCGCGCCCGGATACCAGGCGTGCAAGACCGCCTTCGCGTGCGCGCGGACGCGGTCGCCGATATCGGCGCTGCTGCCGCAGGCGATCACGACGATGACGTTTTCGCAGACGTCGCAGACGCGTTCGGCCAGCTTCATCTGACAATCCGGCAGGGCGAGCGTCTTGCGGTCGCCGTAGTCGGTAAAGGCGTTGTCATAGCCGAGGTCTTCTCCCTCATAATCGCGGTCGAGGCCCAGGCAAAGCACGGTCAGATCCGCCGAAGCGGCCGCCGCCATGCCCTCGCTCGTCAGACTGCAGAAGCCGTTCCAGCTGAAGGCGCTGTCCTCGTAGACCGGCGAGCCGTCCGCCACGACGATTTCGCAGTCGGGAAAGACGCGGCGCATCCCGTCCGCGATCGTGACGTATTCGTCGGCATGGCCGTGGTAGTTGCCCTCGAGCGTTTTCACGTTCATCGCGGTCGGCCCCACGACGGCGATGCGTCGGGGAAGCGTCCGGTCGAGCGGCAGGAAGCCGTCCCGGTTCTCGAGCAGAACGATCGACTCCTGCGCCGCGCGAAGGCACAGCGCTTTATGCGCCTTGCACGACAATACGCTGTACGGCACGTCGGAGAAGGGTCTTTCCTCCTCGAATTCGCCGAGCAGGACGCGGATCGTGTAGAGCCGGACGGCAGCCGCCGTGATATCCTCCTCGGTGATGAGATCGAGCTCGTAAGCCTCCATCAGCGCCTCGTACGCGCTGCCGCAGTTGAGCTCGCAGCCGGCCTTCAGCGCAGCGGCCGCAGCCTCGGGAAGCGTATCCGTGTAATGATGTCCTTCCCAGATGTCGTTGATCGCGCCGCAGTCGGAGACGAAGTACCCCTCGAAGCTCCACGCGCCGCGCAGGATCTTCTGAATGAGCGTTTCGCTCGCGCAGCAGGGCTCGCCGTTCGTGCGGTTATACGCGCCCATCACGCCCGCCACGCCTGATTCCACAGCCTTGCGAAACGCGGGCAGATAGGTCTCCTCCAGATCTTTCCTTGAGATACGCGCGTCGAAGGAATGGCGGAGACGCTCGGGGCCGGAATGCCCCGCGAAGTGCTTCGCGCAGGCCGTCGCTTTGTAGAACGGCCCGTCTCCCTGCAGACCCTCGATAAACGCGCAGCCGATCTGCGAGGTGAGGAACGGATCCTCGCCGCAGGTCTCCTGCCCGCGCCCCCAGCGCGGATCCCGGAAGATATTGATATTCGGCGCCCAGTAGGTCAATCCCTTAAAGATGCCGCGGTCGCCGAAGGAGACGCTCTGGTTATACTTTGCCCTGCCCTCTGTGGAGATCGCGTCCGCGACCTCGCGCACCAGCGCCGGATGAAAGCTCGCGGCCATGCCGATGCTCTGGGGAAACACGGTCGCGACGCCGCTGCGCGCCACGCCGTGACAGGCCTCATTCCACCAGTTGTACTCATGAATGCCGAGGCGTTCGATCGCCGGGGACGTGTAGAGCAGCTGTGACGCCTTTTCCTCGACCGTCATCCGCGACACGATCCGGGCCGCCTTCTGTTTTGCCGTTTGATAATCCATTGCTATCCTCCCTGCGTAAAAACGCGGATCGCCTTTCCTGCCGTGAAGACCGCAGAGACAGACGATCCGTGATATTGATTTGTGTTGGTTATGACTCGCTGACGCTGTCCACGTATTCGGAAACAGCCTTGTTTCTGCGCTCGCTCAGCTCGTAGTACATCATCGCGCGCTTTTTTCTGGAGATGGGCCAGAGCACCTTCGGGATGATGCCCAGCGCGCCGGTGATAAAGGGAATGACCGTGCACAGCGCGAAAAGCCAGAACTTGGTCTTTTCGGTCTGGGTGCCGATCTTCAGCCCCTGCTGATAGCCGATCTTCTTCATGATGAAGTTCTGCACGGTGCCCTTGACCACATTCTGGATCTTCAGCACCAGATTTCGCGCGACGCCGGTCGTGGCCTCCATTCGGTAGCCGTTCTTCCATTCGCAGTAGTCCATCGCCTCATTCCACAGATCGGCGGTGATGACCTTGCGGACGCCGAACATGGCCTTCGTGAAGAATTCCCGGATGCCGAACGCGATCAGCATCGGCGTGAGCTTGAGATAATTCTTGTTGATCAGGCCGAACAGGAAGAATCCCAGCGTACACATATCGCCCCAGATGTCTTCGCCGACCCACAGGAATTTCGAGGAGAACCGTTTGCGCAGCGGCGCGACGAACGCGTAGCTGATGGAGCCCACCGGCGCGGACGGAATGCCCGCGATGGTGGTGAGCGTGTTGATCATGGAATCGCCGCCGAAGACGTCGATCCAGTAGTTCTGCTCGCCGGAGCCGACCGCGAAGTTGCCCAGGAAGTCGGACAGACACATCAGAAGGACCGGATAGTTGGTGAAGACGGCCTTGAAGCCGGAACGCAGGTCCGGCCGCTCCAGTGACTGCGGCACGCGCTCCTTGGACACCATGAAGAACCAGAGTGTGAACACGCCGGACACGAGCGTCGTGGCGGAGCCCATGCCCAGGAAGATCCTTCGCATCGGCGCCTTGAGCCGCCCGGTGGAGACCATATCGTACAGCACGCCGAAGATATACCGCGGCATATCCTCGCCCATGTAGCCGGTCAGCAGCTCCGCCAGCGTGATCAGCCGCACACGTTCATTCGGGTTCGGCGTGATGGTGGACATATAGCCCCCGCGCGCAACGCCGGTGAAGGTGCCGGCCGTCTCATTGATGACGTTAAAGGCGAAATAGAAGATCAGCTTCGGCAAAAACGTGCCCGCGCTGTTCGGGAAGAAGTACGGCAGCAGCCATTTCAGCAGGCCGAGTATGGAAAGCGGGATCTGAAACAGGACAAGGTACGGCCGGAATTTGCCGATGCGCGTTCTGGTGTTGTCCACGACGGCGCTGATGAACAGGTCGTTGACCACGTCCCACGCGCCGGTGAAGATGTTGACGATCGCGGCGATGCCGAAATCGATCTTGACGACGTCCCAGACGAACCTTTCTTCAAAATTATTGATATTGAACGAATTGGAGAAATCGTTGAACAGGTAGGCAAGCGTTTCCTTCGTGCCGACGTAATTGTAACTGCGATAGACGTTGCCGTCCGGCGTCGGCGCATTGTTTTTCTGTTCAAGCTCACTCAACGTTCTGAACCTCCAGGTCAGAGATGTACACGATCAGCTCGTCCTCGTAGACGTGTCCGTCGTATTTGAGCGTCATCTTCACAGTGACCGGAGCGTCGGACTCTCCGCTGATCGTCATCACGCCGTCCTCGTCGATCGCCATGATGTCGGGGTTGGACTCTGTGAACGTCAGCTCATAGTCTTCCTGCGACGCGTCCTTGTTGACGACGACAGACGCGGGCAGCGCCTGCATATCGTCGGACGTGACCACGATGGCGCGCTCGACGAATCTGGCGCCGTACCAGTTGAAATCCAGGTGCTCCGTGGTCTCATAGGGGATCGTGATCGTCGCCTTGCCGTCGGGCGTCAGCGCCTTGTAGTCGTCGCCGAAGGTCACGTCCGCCGTCACCCGGTAGGTGCGGGTGATCCCGACGTAGCGCAGCTGGTTATACACGCGATCCGCGTTCGCGGCGATCCGCGCGCCGACGCACTCAAACCGGACGGCGTTCACGCTGACCGCGCTGCCGAACTTTTCCAGCACCGCGCCGTAGATCGCCGACTTGTCCATGGACGCGGTGTCGACGGACGCCGGGTCGATGGTGAAGCTGAAGAAATAGCGGTCGTCGTCGCGGATCGTGCCGTCGTCGTTTTTCTGTCCCTGCTCGGCCGTGTACTCCGTCACGAACGCGTTTTCCAGCGGCAGCTTGGGATTCTCCTCCACCTCCGGCATGCGCACGGCGGATACGGTCGGATACAACCCGGCGATCTGCCCGCCCGCCTGATCGCGGAGGAAGGACAGGATCTCACGGTCGGCGTCGGCCAGCGGCGATTCGATGTCGCCGCCCAGATTGACGTCGGTATGGACGGTCAGCTCCACGTCGTCTGCTGCGAGCGCGTCCGCGAAGAGGCCGTTCACGTAGGCCACAGAAGCGGCCTGATCGGTCGGAAGCGCCGCGGCGGAAGCCTCCGGCTCGATTTCCGGCATTATAAACTTCGGTTTATTCAGCTCTCTGCGCGCGTATAACGCGACAGCGGTGAAGCACGCGCCGACCAGCAGGACGACCACGAGGATGATCAGGACAACCTTTTTCGGATTTCTCTTCTTTTCCCCGCTCATAGCTCCTTGCCCTCCTCTTCGGCTTTCAGCGCTTCCTCAAGCGCCTTCATACGCTCCTCGCGCTCCTCCTCGCTTTCGAAGATCGGCAGCGTCAGATCGTCCAGATCCACCTCGCCGGCCCGGACCTTTTTGAGCAGCTCCTTGCGCTTGAGATCGTTTTCGCGGTAGGTGGGCTCGATGCCTTTTTTCAGCAGCGCCCGGTTGAGGAAGAACTCCACCAGGAACATGGCGCACACAGCGAGACAGCCGAAGCCCATGGAGAAGGCGGCCGCGCTGCTGACGGGCGTCGTCTTCGAGAGCACCAGAACGGCGATCTGCCCCGCGACGGCGACCGCCGCGCCGGCAACAGAGGCGTTGCGCATGAACTTCGTGCTCTTCGTCAGGTTCAGGAAGCCCAGCAGAAGCGCCAGCAGGATCATCACGTCGATCAGCACGATCGCGACCATGAACCCGGCGGCGACGACGGCCGGCGTCGTCTGCGCGGCGACGACCGCGCTCGACAACAGCTGCGGCACCTTCATGAACAGGCCGTTCTGGAAGCCCTGAACGAGGCCGAGGATGCCCAGAGACAGCTTTCCGTCAAAGAAGGGCAGCGTATACGCGGTCGAAGCCAGCGGCAGCAGCAGCGCGGCCACAGCCAGCAGAACGGCGACCATGCGGAAGATCTGCAGCTTGCCGCCGATGAACGCGGCCTTCACCCGGGCGATCACCATGCGAGCGACCGCGCCCTCGAGCTCCGTGCGCTTCGCGTCGCGGATCAGGCCGGCTTCCTGCGTATAGTACATGATATTGACGCCGCAGTGCCTGCAATTCGGTTTCAGATCGTAAAAGGGGATCTCTCCCCCGCATTTGGGACACTTCATGTTGCGTTATCCACCATACCTTTCTGATTCAGTCGCTATGTCTCGCGGGTCACTGCAGCGAAAACCGGATGCTGTCGTCGTCTCCGGTGCGGTCGTTGTACAGAAAACCCTGCGCCATTTCCGTCAGGGAGGAGCCGGGCGGGATCAGATTCTCCACAGCTCCGATCCGGAACAGGTGAACGAGTCTGTCCAGCCGCGCCGCCAGACCGGTCACCGCGATGTTTTCCACCGTCTCCGGCCCGTAGGGCGCGTTGCCCGTGTAGATGTGCCGCAGGATCGTCAGCAGCACCGTCTCAAAGAGCGTATCCTTCGCGTACCGCTTCTGCTCGTCGGTGAGCTTCCTCCAGACGCGGCCGTGTTTCGCGATGAACGCCAGCTTCATTGCGCGCAGCTTTTTGCAGCCGAACACGATCAGTCTCCTGTGCTTTTCGAGCATATCCCGGGAGAGGAAGCCCTCGGACTCCCGGATCAACGCGTCGTAGTCGGAGACGCCCAGCGGCAGCAGCCGCGCGACGATCCCGGGGAAGTTGCGCGCGTAGAGCGACTCGGCGTCCGTACCCGCAATCGCGTCTGCGCCGACGCTGGTCACCTCGCAGATCTTCTCCTCGGGATCCACCGTGACGAAGCGCATCTTTCCGAACGCGTTGGCGAGCGCGATGGTCGCGATGTTGAGGAACCAGCGCCCCGCGTCGTCCGTATACTTCCGGATGGACTGCACGTGCGTGTGGCCGGTGAAGATCACGCGGACGCCTTCCTCGCACATGAGTTTTTTCATATCCTCATAGCCGCCGTACAGCTCATGCGGCGCGGCCTTCTCAAACACGTCCCAGGGCGGGAGCACCGGGTGGTGAACGGTCAGCAGGATCTCGTCGCCGGCTTTTTTCGCTTCGCGGATCTGTTCGCGCAGCCAGGCCATGCCGTCCTCAAAGAGGCCGCAGTGGCTTCTGCCGTTGCCGTTGTCCTCGATCATCCCCAGCCG
>ONWP01000110.1 GCA_900321595.1 uncultured Eubacteriales bacterium | reverse complement strand
GTTTACTGAATGCCGAAATGCGCCTTGAAGGTCTGCGTCATGCCGTAGAGCTCGTCGGCGAAGATGCGCGCCATCTCGTCAAAGCGCTTCTCGTCGCCGCTGCGGGTGTGGGTCGTGATGTCGAGCCCCTCGCGCTGCAGCAGGTACTTGCTGTTCATATTGTACGCCATACCCTCGGCCGCCGAGCAGAAACCCACGAAGTCCTGGATGGCCTGCGCCCGGTCGTGATCGGTTTCCCGGCAGCGAAGCATCTCGACGATGAGCTCGGGGTAGAAGTTCGCCATGATGCCGGAAAAGCCCACGTAGCCCGCGTCCATGCTCATCAGCGCCGTGGCGGCGTTCGCGTTGAAGAAGCCGACGCGTTCCCCGGCGTATTCGGCGCGGTGGCGGATCAGCGCAGGGCTGCAGCAGGTGTCCTTGATGAACGCGAAGCGGCCGTCCTCGATCATAAAATCCAGCACCTTGTCCGTCAGGAGCCGGTTGTAGGGGTAGGGGCACTCGTAGACGCCCAGCGCGATATCCGGCAGCGCGTCGGTGACGCGGCGCATGTTGGCGATCATGACCTCGTCGCTCTCCTCTTTTTTCGCGAAGCGGTTGGAGATGTAGACGTACGCGTCGATCCCGGTGTCGATGATGCGCTTTGCCTCCTCGATCTGGGTGTCTAAGTCGTCCGCGACGTGACCGCTGGCGACGACGGCCATCCCGTCCGGGCGGTGCTTCATGATGAAGTCCACCAGCTCCAGGCGCTCCTCGGCCGTCAGGCAGAAGATCTCGCTGGACTGGCACGCGGCGAACACGCCGCTGCAGCCTTTGCGCGCGTACCAGTGGAGCAGCTGCTCGACCGCGTTGTAATCGATCTTGTTGTCGTCCGTGTAGGGCGTGATCATGACGGGGTAGACCCCGCCGGGGATTTTCCTGACCATGTGTATTCGACCTTTCGTTCGTTTCTATCGCAAGCATACACCTTTGACGGATAAAAATCAAGGCTTGCGGCAAATTTAAGAACGCTTCGGCTTGTCTCTTCGCCGATTCCGTGTTACAATGGCAGCGGGAAGAGGTGACGCGTATGTATCAGGAGATCGACCGGCCGTTTGACGTATCCTTCGCGCCGCGCGAGGCGTCGCCGGATGATCTTGCCGTCTGCCTGCGGGACGACCGGCTCCTGCTGGCGGAACGGGACGGGGCGATCGTGTTCCCCCGGGTGCGGGACGCGGCGCGCGCGGACACGTATCTGTTTACCGTGGGCGATACGCGTTACTTCCTGTGCAGCGCAGAGCCGTTCGGCGACTTCGCCTACCAAGATCCCGGGCGCATACGGGCGGCGAAGCCCGGCGCGGCGGTGTTTGCCGGGATCACGGGGCTGCATCTGGCGCGCTGGTATCGGGATAACCGTTTCTGCGGCCGGTGCGGCAGGCCGACGCGCCACAGCGAAACGGAGCGGGCGCTCGTCTGCGACTGCGGCTACACCGTGTATCCCCGGATCAATCCGGCGGTGATCGTCGCCGTCGTGCGCGGCGGCAGGATCCTGCTCACCAAGTACAACCGGCCCGGCGCGAAGTGGGCGCTGGTGGCGGGCTTCTGCGAGATCGGCGAGACGCCGGAGCAAACCGCCGCGCGCGAGGTGCGGGAGGAGACCGGCCTGACCGTGACGGACGCGCGCTACTGCGGCAGCCAGCCGTGGGGGCTGTCCGGCTCGGTTCTGATGGGTTTCGTCTGCCACGCGGCGGAGGACGGCGAGCCGGTCCCGGATCACGACGAGCTGAAGGAGGCGCGCTGGTTCGCGCCGGAGCAGATCGATTTCACGGACGACGGCGTTTCGCTGACGCGCGATATGATCGAGCGGTTCCGCACGGGCGCGCTGGCGTGACGGAAGCGGCGTCGGACGAGAGAAAAATGCGCTTTAGCGCAAAAATCTCTCACGCTTATACTTTTTGCTTGTGTTGCGTATCATTTTGTGATAAGATGATTGACAGAAAACAGAAAACGGAGATCTTGACATGTTCGGAACGGAAATCGCATTTTTGAACACGCCGCTGTTCGCGGCGCTCTATTGTCTCGCGGCGTTCTGCGTCACAGCGCTGGCGATCCCGGCGCTGCGTAAGGTTCTGCCCCGGGATCACGGCCGGGAGTACGCCTTCAACGGCGCCTTGAGCGAGGGCAAGACCCGCGGCGCGGGCATCGTCTTCACGCTGGTGTTTGTCGTCTTCGCCGTGGCCGCCAGAGGCTTCAAGCCCGAGTTCCTCATCTACGGGGCGCTGCTCCTGGGCGAGATGCTCTCCGGCTATCTCGACGACCGCAGTGAGAAGCCCTGGGACGAGTACAAGAAGGGGATCATCGATCTGATCTTCGGCCTGTGCGTCTCTCTGGCCTTCGCCCATTACAATCCGGAGCTGCTGTGCCTGAACTTCGGCGCGAAGGTGATCGGCGTGAACAAGTGGCTCTTCGTCGGCCTGGCGACGCTCTTCATCTGGATCATGATCAACGCGGTGAACTGCTCCGACGGCATCGACGGTCTGTGCGGGACGCTGAGCATCAACACGCTCGTATTTTACGGCGCGCTGGGCGCCGCGTTCGCCGGCTTCGGCGGCGACACGGTGAGCCTGGGGCTTATGATCGCCGTCATCGGCGCGTATCTGCTGCGCAACACGGAACCGTCCACGGTGCTCATGGGCGACGCGGGCTCCCGGGCGATCGGCATGTATCTGGCGCTGATGGCGCTGCGGCTGGGCAACGCGCTGTTCGCGATCCCGCTGTGTCTCATCTTCCTGGCAGACGGTCTCGCCGGCATCGTCAAGATCGCCTGCATCCGGATCTTCAAGTTCAATCCGCTCAAGAAGGTGCTTACGCCCGTGCACGACCATCTGCGCAAGAACAAGAACCGCTCCGGCGCGCAGGTGCGCTACATCTTCAACGCGGTGCAGGTCATTATCTCCGTCCTGTTCGTCGCGCTGATGCTGTGGCTCAGGAAATAAACGGACGCTTCAAAATAAGAACGGCAGGCCCCGCGGTCTGCCGTTTTCGCTATTCGGTTTCGGGTTCGCCGGTGATCCTTGCGGCGTTTTTCGGTCTTGTGAGCCACAGGAAGAGGCCGACCGCGACGGCGAAGGTCACGCCCCAGGAGATCGGGTAGGAGAGGTACAGGAAGGGGAGCGTCCGCTTGAGCGGCAGGATGAAGAATACCCAGACGAGGCGCAGGCCGCATGCGCCGAACAGCGATACCAGCATGATGCTGAAGCTTTTCCCCAGTCCGCGCACCGCGCCGCTCGTCACGTCCAGAAGCGAGCAGAAGATGTAGAAGGGCATGATGAGCGCCATGCGTTCGGCGCCGATCGCGGCGACCGCCGCGTCCTCGGTGAACAGGCCGACGATCCGGAACCGCAGGAGATACCCGAGCGTCTGAAGGGCGATCGCGGCGACAGCGGCGCAGCCCAGCGAGATCAGCCACATGCGGCGCAGGTTTTCGCGCTTTTTCGCGCCGACATTCTGCGAGATGAAGGTCATCGCCGCCTG
>ONWP01000102.1 GCA_900321595.1 uncultured Eubacteriales bacterium | reverse complement strand
TCCTTCGGCAGATAGCCCAGCCGCGACAGGATAAAGCCCGCGACGGTGTCGTAATCGCCCTCCGGCAGACTGTGTCCGGTCAGATCCTCGATCTCGTCGATGTCGGTCGTGCCGTCGACTGTAAAGGTGCTGTCGTTGATGCGCGAGATCTCGTCGTCCTCGGTGTCGAATTCGTCCTGGATGTCGCCGACGATGGCCTCGACGATGTCCTCGAGCGTCACGATGCCGGCAGTCCCGCCGTATTCATCGACGACCACGGCGATCTGCAGGTGGCGTTCGCTCATCTCCTTGAAGAGCTGACCGCACTTCTTGGCCTCGGGCACGAAGTACGCTTCGCGCATGTAGTTGCGGATCGTCTCGTCCTCGGGCAGCTCCTTGCCGACGAATTTGAGCAGATCCTTGACGTAGACCACGCCGATGATGTTGTCCGGGTCGTCGTCATAGACCGGGATGCGGCTGTAGCCCTCCTCGGTCGCGAGGGCGATGACGTCGCTGACGCTCTCGCTCTCCTCGACGGCCGTCATGTCGACGCGGTGCGTCATGATATCTCCGGCGTCGAGATCGTCGAACTCAAAGATATTGTTGATCATCTCCGCCTGCGAGTTTTCCAGTACGCCTTTTTCCTCGCCGGCGTCCACCATCATGAGTATCTCCTCCTCGGTGACGGCGTTTTCCTCGGCTGTCGGATCCAGGCCGATGATCCGGCAGACCGCGTTCGTCGAAACGGAGAGCAGCGCGACAAACGGCCGTGTCAGCTTCATAAAACCGTTCAGAAAGCCTGCGATCGCGAAGGACACCTTCTCGGATTTCGCGAGCGCGATCTTCTTCGGCACCAGCTCGCCGAAGACCAGAGAGAAATAGGACGTGATCAGCGTCACGACGATCAGGGAAAGCGTGCTCAAAAAGCCCTTCGAAACGACAGTAATATGCTTTGACAGCGCCTCCGCGATCATCGGGGCAAAACCGTCCGCGGCCGCGGCGGACGCGAGAAAGCCCGCCAGCGTCACGCCGATCTGGATCGTCGAGAGGAACCGCGAGGAATTCTCCGTGAGTTTAAGCACCTTGCGCGCACGTTTATCGCCGTCCTCCGCCATGCGCTCGACCTTGTTGTCGTTCAGGCCCAGCACGGCGATCTCGCTCATCGCGAAAAACGCGTTGACCAGGATCAGTACAAACAGAATCGCCACGCGCAGCAGAATGCTGGCAAGCGACGGTGACGCCGCTGTGTCTGCGGCGACAGATAAAACCATACACCCTACGGGGTCGGGATCCATAATGGGTGAAACTCCTTTCGATCTGGCCGGAGCAGGATCCGGCAATTTTGGCTATCATATCATGTTTCTGCGGGATTGTCAATAAGAGCGGATCGACACACAGCCGATCCGTTCTGTTCCCATGCTTCCGTCACGCGGGCCGGTTTACAACTCCGACAAACAGCGGCAGTCCAGACGCGCTCATAATCTCAAACACAAACGGTCGGTCGAGCCGGAATTCAACGCGTTCATTCGGCGGCATGGCGGATCCGTCGGCAGTGATCACGGTGATCGCCACTGCTCTGCAGCCGTCCTCATCTACGAGCACCCGCGCGTCCTGCTCAGCGCTCGTCACTGCGATCGGATCCGTCGCGTACGGCACGAGCGGACTGAAATCCGCGCGATTCGGATCGAAAACATCGGTAATGCCGAGCTTCGGCAGCTCTTTCACCAGATCGGTCTTGGAATACACGTCAAACTTCGGCAGAGAAAGCGCGACCTTCACGACGCGTTCTTCCGTATGCGCCCCGCCGGTCAGCAGAAAATCGACGGCCTGCGCATCCGCGAACAGCGCTTCAGGTCGAATGCCTTCGTCCGGCAGCAGCAGCTTCATACTGCTCCCGTCTGTCAGCGGCAGTGATATCGCGGAAAAGCTGTCGCTCCACCAGTAGGACATCGCGGATTCACTGCGCATAAAATCACATAAAACATCGCCGTTCACTTTATGGAAAACGTCCTCCGTCGTAGCCGCGGCAGAAAACGGATCGACCCATCTCCCGCTGTAATAGACAGTCGACGCGAGCGTGATGATCAGATGCTCGGGGAATCGGATCGATTTCACCGCGTCGGCGAGCAGATCGTCCGTCTGCTCGTTCAGCCAGGCTTGCAGGCGCGCATTATACGCTTCATCCCGCGGATCTCCGCGGAAGCTCGACGCGTAATAATTCGCCGCGACTGTATCCAGGACATCGGGATCATAGGAGATCCTGTCGTTCAGCCAGATCGAATCCGCCAGCAGGCATTTTAATCTCCCGTCGTCCCGGTAGACAGACTGCCACAGCGCCCGCGCGTCCGCGCGCAGACCCGCGAGGTCCGTCTCGTTCAACGCGTGCAGGATCTGCCGCCGCGTCTCTGCGCCGGTGACCTCTGCCGTCATGCCCAGCGCCAGAAACGCGCTCAGCGGTGAGAAAACAAAGTTCTTGTCTTCGTTATCCGCCGTCAGCACACAGATGCTGTCGCGGAAGAAGTTGTCATAGCTGATCCTTCGCCCGTTTTCAAGTGTTCGAAGCCGCCGCGTCTCGTCGCTCCACGCGCGGTGCGCTGTGTAGTAATCGTTCAGATTATCGTAATCATCCTGAATCGGCGCGCGAGGGTACGCCGGGTACGTCGCCGCCGCAGCCATCATCGCGTCAGAAGGCGCTTCTGCCCGTTCCGTAAACAGGATCGTCGGCTCAAGCTTTGCGCTCATGCGAAGCGCCGTCCGCGCGTCGCGGGCTGTTATCGTTCCGTCTCCGTCGATATCCGCGATCGGCTCGTTCGATAATACTTCAAGCCGAGCTGAACAGCGCAGGATCGCTCTGGCGTCTCTCGCCATGATTCTGCCGTCTGCGTCAACGTCGCCCAGCAAAAGCCCTTCCGCAGGATCGGCAGCCGCGCCGAACGGTAACGCGGTCAACGCCGTGACCGTGAGGATCAGAACAAGCAAAACCGACAGGTTTTTTCGAACAAGACTGTATTTCATGACTATTCCCCCTATACACTATATTCCGAAATCGCCGGATTTGTGACGTCATATTCGGAGATTCATCGAAAAGCACAAAGAGAAACCGAATTGTTTGTCGGTTTTGCCGAAACCTGTCACACAAAAAGGCCTTCAGCGAACCGTGATACCGTCGATGATGATATCGAAGTAAGGAGCGGAACGATACTCGGACTCGTGGAAGTAGCCGTCGGAGACGGCCTCGGTATCCGGCGTGAAGCTTGAATCATAATCGACGTCTGCTTTGTATGAGGTCAGCTTGGCGCCGTTCACGGTAAACGTGGAGGTGTCGAACACGTGAAGCGAACCGTTGATCAGTTTTTTTCTGACCTCGTCAAGCTTCTTCTGTGTGCCGGATGCAGCGACAGACGTATTCAGACTTTCCAGCACGACGGATCCGTCCGCCAATGTGCCGACCCAATCCGCAGGCAGCGCCGTTCCGCTGACGGCGGCGTTTATGATCGATTCAAAGCAGGATTTCCAGTCGATCCGGGATGAGATCAGATAGGTATCAGCCCCGGCTGAGATGGTAGAGCCGTTATAACTGACGTTTGGAACTCCCGCCGCTTCACACGCGGCAGGCGCGCCCATGGAATCGGTGTACTGACTGATCAGAACGCAGCCGGACCGGATCAACGCGTTTGCGGCTTCCTTTTCAAGCGATTCATCGTACCAGGAATTGGTATACCGGACTTCCATCGTAACCGAGGGACACACGTAACGCGCGCCCAAGAAGAAGGCTGTGTAGGAAGATATGACCTCCGCGTACGGAAAGGCGCCGACAAAG
>ONWP01000199.1 GCA_900321595.1 uncultured Eubacteriales bacterium | reverse complement strand
TGCCTGCAGCTGTCCGTCGGCGTCGTGACTTCCGCGATGGCGCAGGACGGCGCGGCGGCGCCCTCTGTCGAAATCAAAGACGTCTTCTCCGACGCGATCTTTTCCGACGCTTCCGTCAACGAAATCCTGAAGCGGTTTCCCGGGATCCAGGGGGGGATTGACGCGGAATTCGGCATGGATACCGTCGACCTTTCTTACATCACAGATAGTTTCCCCATGGGCGCCGACGGAAGCGTCATGCTCTACCGGAACGGCGCGCACGAAACAGAAACGACCGCGGCCTTTTTTTCGCAGCTCGGCATCAACGTTTACCCCGAAACGCTCGGCGCGTACCTGAAAGCGAACGGCTATGAGGCGATCGGCAGCGCGATCGCAGCGGCCGGAAATTGGGACGCTTTTCTTGAAAACAACGACAATGCCTTTGCTTTCGACTGGGGCATCGACGCGATCGACGATCCGACGGCGAAGTACAACGCTTTTATCGGTGCCGTCGGCACACTGTTTGACGCTGCGCTTCCCATCTTCAAGGCCGCGCTCGGCAGCGAAGACCAGGTTCTGACCTTTGCAGGATCGAACGCCTTTTACGTCGACGGCAATATCAGACTTTTGGGGACGACGTTTACCTTCAACATGAAACCTACTCACGGCAAACTCACACTCACAAGTGCAAACCAGTATCAGAACCTGCTGATCCCCGCCTATCGCGCGCTGGGCATCAACAGTCTGTGTCCCTATACGTTCTCGAACACGGCTGCCGCGACAACCGGAACGGCCATGGCAAAACTGGTTTACGATCCGATTCAAGCGCTCGTTTCGACAGTACAGAGCGAACCCGACGCGTGCGAAGCTCTGATCAGATTCTATCAAACTTCCGGTATTGATCTGCGCAGAGCGATCCCTGCAGCAACGAGCTGCGTGATTGAAATGGAACTGCAGTTTACCGAACTGAATCTCGAAAGCGGATCGGCGATGATATCCAGCACACTCAATTTGATCGAAGGGATGTTAAAGCAGTCGCTGGCTACGAACGTCGCGGTGGAAATTGTCACGTTCGATCACGAAAACGGGCTGCGCGGACGCCTTGACGAACTGCTGCCCACGCTGACCTATACAGCGCCGGAGCCGGAACCGACCGACGAGCCCGGCGAAGAGGATGAGCCGGAAACCGAGGGGAATTCCCTTCTGGATTTCCTTCGCAGGATCGCCGACTGGCTCAGAAATCTGATCAACTGGATCAAAAGCATTTTTGGGATCGGCTGAAAGCAAAACCAATCGCATAACACAGTCCCATTCTCCCCTGCCGCCCTGCGGCGGGGGCTTTTGCTGTTTTCCGGCTTTCACACAACAAAAAAACCGGCCGCCCTCAGCCGGCTGCCGGCGGTTGATTCTTTCGCGCGGCTGTGATAAACTGTCAACATCACAGCATGGAAAGGAACGCCTATGGAACTCGAAAAACTGCAAACCCGCTTCACGATCTGCAAGCTGCCGCCGGACGCGCCGGTCGATCTTTCCGGCCGGTTTCGGTTCGTCGGCCGCACAGACGAGGAGCTGTCGCTGGTCTGCCCGACGGAAGACGCGCCGGACAACACGATCGCCCGGGAAGACGGCTGGCGGGGCTTTCGCATCCGCGGCACGCTCGATTTTTCCCTTGTCGGGATCCTGGCAAAGCTGTCGTCGACGCTCGCGGACGGCGGGATCGGCCTCTTCGCCGTGTCGACCTACAATACGGATTACGTATTTGTGAAGGAGGAAAGCTTCACCCGGGCGCTCGACCTGCTCTCCCGCGACGGTTGGAAGCTCGCGTGACGCTGTCAACGCCAAAAAAGGATCCGCTTCAGCCGAGGCGGATCCCTGTTATTTCTGTCTGTATCCGGCTGACCTGTCAGCTGATCGTCTCGTCCAAACGGAAGAACGCGCGCAGCCGCAGCTTCAGCTGATAAAAGAAGTCGCGCAGCTTCCACCAGAGCCGCTGGAAGCCGTTGCCCTCCGGTTCTTCCTGCGTCAGGGAATTCGTGGTGATCGCTGTGACGCCCAGCTTGTAGAACCGATTCGCGTTGTCGATGTCGTCGATCGTCCAGACGATGATATCCAGCCCGGCGGCCTGCACCGCCTTCACATAATCATCCGGCAGGTATACGTGAATATCCATCCCGTCTAAACCGTTGTCTGCGGCGAAATCGATATCCTCCTGCGTCACGTCCTCAAACCCGATCAGATAGTACACGGGCAGCGCCGGCATCAGCTCCTTCATCCGGACGCAGATCTCGCGTCCGAAGCTGATCACGACGCACATATCCTTTTCCGCCCTGGCGTCGAGGATCGCGGCGACCTCGTCCAGCGTGTCCGGGTCGGCGCCTGCCTTGATCTCGATCACGGGATGCAGACCAAATTCTTTACACACGTCCAGATATTCCGACAGCGTCGGCACCTTTTCATCCGGATAATTCTCAATATTGCTGCCCGCGTCGATCCGCAGCGCGCGGATCTCGTCATACGTCATCTCGCTGACGGCGCCCGTACCGTCCGTCATGCGGTCCACCGTATCGTCGTGCATCAAAATCCAGACGCCGTCCTTCGTGCGATGGATATCGCACTCCGCGCCCCAGAAATCGGACGCGCCCGCGGCGCGGTAGGCGGCCAGCGTATTCTCCGGCGCCACGGCCGCATAGCCGCTGTGCGCGATCATGCGCATCGTGCCGGACGGAATGCTGTAGGAGGAATAGACCGACGGCGTTTGATTCGCGGCAAACGCCGGGACAGAGAACGTACACAGCATAAGAAGCGCAAGAACAACAGATATCGCCTTTTTCATAAGCAAACGCTCCTTCTTTTTATCTGTTGAACAGGCGGGTCACCGGCTTCCACAGGAACATCGAGACGTCGGCGAACGCCTTCCAGAGCTTCATCAGCACAAGCTCAAAGCGCGAGACAGCGCCGGATTCAATGATGCCCGAGCCGCGCGTGGCGGCAAGCTCGCAGCCGGACAGGACGCGGCTTTCATATCCGCCGTCCTCATACAATGTGACGACGCGCCCGCCCCAGTTCAGTTTTTTGAACAGGGAGTGCGGCTTGACGCTGGGCGTGTTGACGATATCGACGCCGTCGATCTCCACGGTGAAGCTGTTGGAGTGATCGTGGCCGCAGAAAACTGCTCTGACGTCGCCGTTCTGCTGCATGGCCGCAAGCTGCCCGTAATTATAGTACCCGGGACAGGGATACTCCATGACGTAGCCGTCGCTGATGCCGGAAAGATTCGGGATCGCCGTCATCTTATACGCCCGGTCCGCGAAGCGCATGATGCTCCTGTCGCCAGCTTTTGCCTGAGGCCAAAGCTTGTCATAGATCTCCTGCACGATAATGTGCTGGAACGCGATCGAGGGCACGTACCGGCCGCCGTTCGCCTCCCTGAGCGATTCCGCCTTCTGTTGATACCAGGCGATCTGATCGGCATGCACCGATTCGTAGTGCTGGGTCTTCACCTTTTTCGCGCCGTTCGCGGCCCAGTCGATCTGGCCGGGACGCAGAACCTCCGTGTCCTGAGCGTCGACCTCGCACCCGGAATCGAACAAGTACATGTTATACGCCACACGGCTGCCGTCGTTCGCGTACACGGGGATGCTGCAGGTGCCGCAGCCGAAGAGCGCGGGATCCTCATCCACGCTCAGGCAGTACGCGCCGCCGGATTCCTTGTAGAGCGCGAAAAGCTCGTCGATGGTCAGCTCGTGCAGATAGTCGTGGTTGCCGAAGGTGATCGTAAACGGCACGTCCGCGGCGATCATCAGGTCGCAGATCTCTTTGACGGCGGCCGGCTGATCCTCCTTCGAAGCCTCGGACATATCGCCGCCCAGAACCACAAGATCGGGCTTCGCCGCCGCGAGCGCCTCCGTCACATACTGCTTCTGGACCGCCGGCATGGGATAGTCCGTGTGCCAGTCTGTCAGATGCAGGATCGTAAAGCTGCCGTCTTCATGGAAGCGCAGATGCGTGTTCGCTTCCCGCGCGTACACGCTCGGCGCGACGGCGAACGCCAACAGACAAACCAGCAGGACGCACAGGATCTGTTTCGCTTTTTTCATCGTTACCACCTCTTTTTTTATAATATCATATCCGTTTCTTATTGTAAAGCGGCATTCACAGGAATGCGCTGAATGAGGATGAAGCGAAGACGTCTGTCAGGTCATTTCTCTCCTTCCATTTCTGCATCCGCGAAGCGTCTTCATTCCGGCACAAAAAAACAGCCCTTCGGCTGTTTTTTATGGTGGAGACCGGGGAACTCGAATCCTCGACCTCCTGCGTGTGAAGCAGGCGCTCTAACCAACTGAGCTAGGCCTCCATGTGCGTTCCTCAGAGGAACGACGGTATTATACCACACAAGTTTGCAAGTTGCAAGCCCTTTTTTAACTTTTTTCCGTTTCGTTTTCACCGATCAGACGGCGCAAATCCGGCCGCGTCGTCGTAATGTTATCCGGCGCGCACGCCAGACATTCACGGAAATCCTCCTCGCTCCTGGCGGTCCATACAGAGACGGGCAGGTCCTTTCTGTGAAAGACCTCGACCAGCGTCTTCGACAGATTGCCCTTGTTCGTATTGAGCCCCACCGCGCCGGTCTCCTGAACGTAGTTGCGCAGGAAGCGGCAGAACGTCTTGCTGTACTTCCACTTCGGCGGGATCCGCAGATTGAGATAGTACGGGATCTTCGGGCAGCTTGCCCGGACCGCGCGCACGAAATTCGGCCACACGCCGGTGAAAAAGACCCGGTCGAGCACGCCGTACTGCTCGGCGAGCGCCTGGACGCGCTCCAGATTCTTCGGATCCTTGACGTCCAGGTTGTACATGCCGCCTTCCCGCGACGCGAGGAACGCGAGCGCCTCCTCGAGCTTCTCACAGGCCGACGGATCCTTCGGGCTGTTGTGGGACAGGATCGGCTCGCATCCGTCCGGCACGCGCACGTCGATCTCGCAGATATCCGCGCCGTTCTCAAAGCCCGCGCGAATGGACGCCATAGAGTTTTCCGGCGTGTCCATGCAGCCGGAATGCGCAGTGATCGTCATTTCCGTCTTCCCCCTTAATCCAGAACTTCCAGGTCCTCAAAGTCGTCAAGCACCAGTCCCTTGTTGTGGGACAGCGCCCAGTCCACGCACCACTGGCCGGAAAAGATGAGCATATCTCTGCCGCGCCGGTCGGTGACGTACATGGTATTGGTCAGATCGAGCTTTTCCGGCGGGACCGGTGACTCCACGATCTTTTTGATCAGCTGATAATCCAGGTCGCGTCTGCGGAAGGAGACGCCGTACTCGGACTGCATGCGGAATTCCAGCACCTCGTACTGCAGCATGCCCACGACGCCGACCACCACGCGCTCGAGCCCGCCGCCGGGCAGCATGAAGATCTGAATGGCGCCCTCCTGCGCGATCTGGGTCATGCCCTTCTCAAACTGCTTGCGCTTCATGGAATCGACCTGCTCAATCTCGGCGAAATGCTCCGGCGCGAAGGTCATGATGCCCTTGTAGCGCACCTTGTGTTTCGCGTCGCAGACCGTGTCGCCGATATAGAAGATCCCCGGATCGAACACGCCGATGATGTCTCCGGCGTAGGCTTCGTCGATGATCTGACGCTCCTGCGCCATCATCTGCTGGGGCTGACTCAGCTTGATCTCCTTGCCCGTCCCGGAGTGGAAATAAGTATTCTCCCGCTCGAACTTGCCGGAGCAGATGCGCATGAACGCGATGCGGTCGCGATGCGCCTTATTCATATTGGCCTGGATCTTGAAGACGAACGCCGAGAAGCCCTCCTGCGTCGGCTCGACAACGTCGCCGTCCACCGTTTTGTGCGACAGCGGCGGCGCGGTCATCTCCAGAAAGCCCTTGAGGAACGGCTCCACGCCGAAGTTGTTGAGCGCCGAGCCGAAGTAGACCGGCGTGAGCTTGCCCTTCGCGATCTGCTCCCGGTCGAAGTCGTAGCTGGCGGCGTCGAGCAGCTCCACCGCGTCGGTGAGCTCTCCGCGCAGCTTTTCGCCGATGAGCGAATCGAGCTTCTCGGTGTCCGTGATGTCGCAGTCAATGCCCTCGATGCGCCTTCTGCCCGCGTGGAACTCGTCGAACGCCAGGATATGGCGCTTCTCCCGGTCGTACACGCCCTTGAACGTCTGACCGCAGCTGATGGGCCAGTTCATGGGATAGGTGCCGATGCCGAACTCGGTCTCCAGCTCGTCCAGAAGCTCGAAGGGGTCTCTGGCCTCGCGGTCGAGCTTGTTGATAAAGGTGAAGATGGGGATGCCGCGCATGGCGCAGACCTTGAAGAGCTTGCGCGTCTGCGGCTCGATGCCCTTGGCCGCGTCGATGACCATCACGGCGCTGTCCGCCGCCATCAGCGTGCGGTAGGT
>ONWP01000186.1 GCA_900321595.1 uncultured Eubacteriales bacterium | reverse complement strand
TTCTGCAGAAGAAACATGCGGGTGCAAACCGTGATCGATCCAGTGACGTCCCGGCGGAAAGACCGCACGGAATACCCGATCGAAGCGATCCGCGAGGCGATCCTGAACGCGCTGATCCATCGGGATTACAGCATCTATACAGAGGGTACGCCGATCCAGGTCGTTTTCTTCTCCGATCGGCTGGAGATCCACAGCCCCGGCGGCCTGTACGGCCGGATGACCGTGCAGGATCTCGGTTACGCGAGACCGGATCTGCGCAATCCGGCGCTGGCCACGATGGCGGAATTCCTGCTGCAGACGGAAAACCGCTACTCCGGGATCCCGACGATCCGCAGAGAAATGGCGGAGGCGGGCCTGCCCGCGCCGGTATTCCGGGATCAGCGAAATGAGTTCGTTGTGATCCTGTACAATCAGACGATCGACCGTACCGACCGCGCGGAAGTCACGGCTGATCTCATCGCGTATTGCAAAACGCCGCGCACGCGCGCGGAGATCGCCTCGTTTTTGGGGATCGATTCCGTCAGCTACGCCGTCAGGACGTACATCCGACCGCTTCTGGACGCCGGCAGACTTCGCTTGACGATCCCTGACAAACCAAAAAGCACGCTTCAGCGATTCGTCGCGGTATGACCGTGAAAAAGAAAAACCGGCCTCCCTGCGGAAGCCGGTGTTTTTCCTGTTTCAGCTCAGTTCGCCGCCTCGACGGGATACACGCTGACCTTTTTGCGGTCCTTGCCCAGACGCTCAAACTTGACCTTGCCGGTCACGAGCGCGAAGAGGGTGTCGTCGCTGCCCTTGCCCACGTTCTCGCCGGGATGGATGTGCGTCCCTCTCTGGCGGACGAGGATGGTGCCGGCGTTGACATGCTGACCGTCGCTGCGCTTGGTGCCAAGACGTTTGGCTTCGGAGTCCCGGCCGTTTCTGGTGGAACCCATACCTTTTTTATGCGCAAAAAGCTGAATGTTAACTCTAAGCATTTTTCACACCTCCGTGATGATCTTGATGCAGTCGGGATACTGCTCTGCCAGCGCTTCCAGATGCGCGCGCAGCCCTTTGATCAGTCCCGACGCGGTGTCGCTGTCTTCCCGAAGCGTCAGGGTCAGCACCCCGTTCGCCTCATTCGCGTCCGCCCGGACGCCGAACGTATCTGTCACGCAGTTCGCCGTGAGGTACGCCGCCGAGGAGACCGCCGCGCAGACGATATCGCGTCCGGCTTCGGCATATCCCGCGTGGCCGCGGATCTCAAATCCGACGAGCGCGTCCGCCCGTTCGCGGAAAACAGCCCGGATCATGGTTCTCAGCCGTTGATGGCTGCGATCTCAAGCTTCGTATAGGGCTGTCTGTGGCCCAGCTTGCGCTTCTCGTTCTTCTTGGGCTTGTAGGTGAAGACGGTGATCTTCTTGCCCTTGCCGTTCTTGACGACCTTCGCGGTGACGCTGGCGCCGTCCACATAGGGAGCGCCGACCTTCACGCCGTCGTCGGAACCGATCGCGAGAACCTTATCGATGGTGATCTCGCTGTCTGCCTCAGCGTCAAGCTTCTCAACGTATACGACGGAGCCGACCTCGACTCTGTACTGCTTGCCGCCTGTTTCGATGATCGCGTACATTCGATTTCTGACCTTCTTTTCCTCAGACTCGCTGCAGCAGGCGCTTCGCTTGTCGGTGGGCATACCACCGCCTGCCTCATGCGGCAACGGAGATTATAACACAGGTCACGCGCTGTGTCAAGCGATTTTTTTTGTTTTTTACGAAGGAGCGGAGACCGTTTTCAGGCGGTCTCCGCGCTTTTATTCTCAGTGCAGGCCGAACAGCGAGCGGAAGAAGTAGATGATCATGTGAATCAGGTAGAGCAGCGCGCCGAAGAAGCCGGTGTGCGCTTTGCCGCAGTACGGGCAGGCGCCCGGGGTGACGGGCGGTCTCGGCGGCGTGACGCCGGTCTTCGGGATGACCAGCGAGGACGGATCGGTGATCTCGTACACGCCGTCGGCGTCCTCGAAGTACTTGCCGCAGCCGGCGCAGTAGTAGTATTCCTCATTGCCGTCCTCGGTGGCGGTGGCCTCCTTCGCGGGGACGAAGACGATGTCATGCGCGTGGATCGCGGGGATCACCACGGAAGCGGGGTCGAGCTCCTGCGCGGCGGTCTCATCCGCGAAGTACTTGCCGCAGACGGAGCAGACGTAGTAGGCGGTGTTGCCGGCGCTCTCGGTCGTGGGCTCTGCGGCGGGGACGAAGGTGAGCGTGTGGACGCCGGTGGCGCCGATCACGGTGTCGGAAAGGCTGATCTCAGCCGTGCCTGCCGCGTCCGCGAAGTATTTGCCGCAGACGGAGCAGGTCCAGTAAGCGATGCTGCCGTCTCTGACACAGGTCGCGGCGCGCGCGTCCGTCTTCGCGAGCGTATGCTCGCCGGTCGGCTGAATGACGACGTTTGTCTCGCGGGAGATCTCATGCTCGCAGACGGCGCAGTAGACAACCACGTCCTTGCTGCCGGGCTCGCCGCAGGTGGGCGCGTTGACATTCTCATCCACGGGCGCGGCGGGCGTGTGATCGCCGGTGGGCTGGATCACGACGTTTGTCTCGCGGGAGATCTCATGCTCGCAGACGGAGCAGTACACGAC
>ONWP01000028.1 GCA_900321595.1 uncultured Eubacteriales bacterium | reverse complement strand
TGCGCGCTGTTCGGGACGTTTTTCGGCGGCTTCGACGGGCTTCTGAACGCGCTCCTCTGCTTCATGGCGGCGGACGTTGCTGCAGGCGCGGCGCTGGCGTATCTGGAGCGGCGGCTGTCGAGCCGGGCGCTGTTCCGGGGCCTCTGCCGCAAGTGCGCCGTCCTGCTGCTGGTCGGCGGGGCGCATCTGCTGGACGCGTACGTGCTGGGGACGGGGACGCTGCTTCGCACGGCGGTGATCTTCTTCTACATCGCGAACGAGGGCCTCTCGCTCCTCGAGAACGCCGCCGCGCTGGGTCTGCCCGTGCCGAAACGGCTGCGCGACGCGCTGGAGACGCTGCGGGCAGAGGAGCCGCCGGAGCGCCGGGGCCCGCGCCGCGGGACGACGAATGAATCTATGAAGAAATCGGACGGGGCGCCCCGTCCGATTTTGTCGGATCTCTCTTTTTAATTGCGCAGCTCCGGGTAGAAGTCCAGCGTCGGCATATAAACGTATTTCATCGCGTCGCGCTTCACGTTGGGCTTCAGGTCGCCTTCGCTGACCCTGCCGGTCAGGTTGTTTTCCGTGCGGGAACGGATCTTGACGCAGACGCCGCCGCGCAGCAGGAAATGCATGGTCATCAGCTCCGCCGTGACGCCGGGATAGCCCGCGTCCATTTCCGGAATCGTCAGAAGCTCCTGCATCCAGTCGTTCATCCGGGCGCCGATCTTCAGCGTTTCATACCGGAAACTGCCGTCCGCTTTGAGAAATCCCGCGGTTCTGTGCGTAAAGTCCGGCGGGATCTCAATCTTCAGCGCCCGGTACAGGATCTCGTCCGTCTGATACGCCAGCTCGATCCTCTCGGCCGCTGTTCCGCGCCACACTTCGCATGCGGTGATCTCCCGGATGCGTCCGGCCTCGTCATAATCGCAAAGATACGCGTTCTGCGGGATCCCCCGTTCGCCGCTGATCACAGCCATCCGGTTGTTTTCCCAGTACACGCAGATCTCCTGCTTGAGCCGGTCGTCATACGCGGCGCACAGCCTGCCCGACTTGTCAAAGTAAAGGCGGACGCCTTGTTTTTCAGCCTGCGCCGACAGCTTGCCGCGGCGAACGCCGCCGATAAACAGATCCTCGACCGGGTTCGGCGAAAGACCGCCGAGCGGAAAGACGCCGTCGCTGCCGGTCGCGTATCCTATGCTCGCGTTCGGCGTGCGCGTCCAGCCGCCGTTCCTGTAACGAAGACAAAACGGCTCGACGGCTCTGAACCGGTTGACCATTGCTTCTTCCAATGCAGCTGCTTCGAACAGCGGATTCCCATGCGTAGGTTGTTTTGTTTCACAACGGCGGTTCTTTACCGGCGCGGGATCTGGAGCGGCTTCCCTGAACTCCGGATAGAAATCAAGCGTCGGCGCATAGATGTGCTTTAACGCGTCGCGCTCGGCGCACGGTTTTATCTCATGTTCATCGACCCTGTCGAATAAATTGTTCTCTTGGCGCGAATCGATCCTGAAACATATATTGTCTCTCAGATGAAAACTCATCGTCGTCAAAAACGCGGTAACGCCGGGATGCAGGTCTTTCATGCCCGGGAGCGTCTGGATCTCTGTGATTTTGTCGTTCTTCCGCGCTTCTATGTTCAGCGCGTTATAGCAAAAGCTGCCGTCAGCACGCAGAAACTTCAGCTTCTCGTTCATGTTTGGGCACAGCTTCGCTTTCAGCTCCCGATACAGGATCTTATCTGACTGGTAATCCAAACTGCACGTCGTCATTTGCGCCCCGTTGTACACGTCGCAGGATTGGATATAACGAATTCTCCCGTCTTCGTCATAATCACATACGTATGCATACACGGGGACGCCGGCCTTCGCGCAGATTAAAACCATTTTGCCGCCTTCCCGGTAAACGCTGATCTCATAGTTCAGCGGTTCATTTTTCGCGGCGCAGAGACTCCCGTCGTTATCGAAATAATAGCGAATGCAATTTTCCGTCGGCTGCGAAAGCGGTTCCCCGCGTTTGCTGTCCTCTGTAAAAAGATCTTCCAGAGGATTTGGCGAGAGATAGCCGAACGGGTAAACGCCGACAGCCGCGGACGTGTATCGCTCGATCGCGTCCGGGGTTCGCGTCCAGCCGCCGTTCCTGTTACGAAGGCAAAACGGCTCGACGGCGCGAAAAGCGTCGACGAACTGCTGCTCCAGATTTTTTGTCTCTAAAACTGCGTTCATTTTTACTTTCACTTATTCCT
>ONWP01000016.1 GCA_900321595.1 uncultured Eubacteriales bacterium | reverse complement strand
TAGATGGTAAACAGCGTCTCGCCCTCCGGTCTGGCCTCGTCAAACCGCATCAGCCCGTGCTCCGGGTCGATCGTGATCCGGAACAGCTCCGACTCCTGCTCTTCAAACGTAAACCGGTAGCCGCCGGCCGTATTCTCCACATAGGTCGTCACAGGCGTGAAGCCCTCCGCGCCGAAACGCGACCAGGTGACCACGTAAACCGGCTCGTCCTCCGCATCAGGCTCCACAGCCAGTACGCGGCTTTCCGCCAGCACCGCCGTGGAGGGCACCTCGATGGTGCCGTCGCCGTCCACGTCGCGGCATTTGATCGGCAGGCTTCTCGCCACCGGGCTCGACGCCAGCGTCGTGGGATCGAGCGTCATAGCCCGCGCGAGATTCGTGCTCTGCGCGTCCCAGTAGACGATCTCCGTCAGATGCGTCGAACCGGCGTTTTCATCGATGTAAACGCGGACGACGCCGTCCTGTTTTTCGCTCTGGAAGCCGTCGAAGGAGACCGTCTCGCTGTACAGCTCCGTCTGGCCCCGCAGCTCCAGACTGCTGCCGCCGCCGCTGTCCAGGAACTTGAACAGCTTGCACTCGACGGAATACTTGTCAGCGCCGGAGGTGATGAGCGTCAGCAGCAGCTCCGTCTGTCCGTCCGCGTCCATATCCACGGAATACAGCTCCGTGTAGGATTCCATGCCGACGGCATGATAGGCGAACGCGCCGGCTTCGGTGCCGTAGACCGTCAGATGCTTGTTGCTCTTGGCGTCCAGACTCGTCCATCCGACCAGGATCTCGCTGATCCCGTTATTGTCCAGATCCAGGAAATCGACGCTGTACACGTCCGGGCCGTCGCCGACCAGATCGTCCGCGGCGGTCCAGTCTGTGCCGTCAAAGTCCATCATGCACATGCGCACGACCATTTCCTCGCTTCGCAGGCTGTAGAAGACGAGCGCCTCATCCAGCCCGTCCCCGTCGCAGTCATATCGCACATACGCGGTCTTGTTCACGCCGGACGCCGGGTACCGCAGGACGTATTCGCCCTGCTGCACATGTTTTTCAAACGCTGCCTCGAGCAGCGCGTTCGTCCCGCCCAGACGGGGCGGCCGCACAAGGTTTTCGGCCGGAACCGGGATAAACCGCGAGCAGCCGGTCATGAGCAGCAGCACGCAGACCGCCAGGCACGCCAGCCGCAGGCGCTTACTGCGAAGCGTCTGTTGTTGTATCCGGTTCATAGGCAACTGTTACCGTCACGCTCGACTGCGGCGCGGCAAACCGCACGCCCCGCGGCAGCGTGACATCCTCCAGCTTCACGTTAAATTCATTGGTTCCCTGCGTCAGATCCGCGTAATCCACCGTGAGCAGCTGCAGACGCTGCGCATCGAACGTCGCGTCCGTATCCACCAGAAGCGCCACGTTTTCCGCGTCGAAGGAGACGTTGACCTTCCCGGCGGGCGTGCCGGAGAACACAACGTAGGGCGGCAGGGAAACCTGCCGGTCGATCCCCACGCGCAGGGAGTATTCCTGATTGTTCATCAGCTCCGACACCGTGACGTATTTGTTCGCGGAAACCGTGTCCGCACTCGACTCGCCGGAAAAGCTGAATGTTACAGGGACAGATGTGCTCTTGTAAAGCGCGTCGGTCCCGAAATCGGGATCCGCGCTGACGCTGACGATCTTGTCCACCTCAGTGGCGGGACCCGTGAGCGTCACGGCGGCGACGGAAAGCGCAGCTTCCCGCAGCACATAGCCGTCGGCGATATGCGTTTTGATCAGATCCTCGTTCACGGTGACGTTGAACGCCTTTTCACGCAGGACGTCAAAGTAGACCTGGATCGTCGTCTTGCTGATATTGGAGACCTCGACGTCCACGGGCTCGCCGATCACGCTCACGCGCAGCGGAAGGCTCGACACGCCGGTGGAGGAGACGTTGCCCAGCCGCGCCTCGGCCAGGATGTCGTCCGCGGTGAGATTCGTCACCTGATAGCGGGGTCCCGTGACGGTGACGTCCACGGTGGTGTCGCTCTGCCAGAAATTGGTATAGCCCTTCTGCGACACGACTGTATCCGTCGTATCGACGGTGATGGGCACATTGTAGATCGTATAGACCTCCTCCGGGCTCGCGTACATGGCGACGACCACCCAGACGAAGAAAGCGATGATCAGTGAGAACAGGAACAGGAACCGCTTGTCCTGTTTGAGGTCGGCAAGCTTGCGCAGGAGCTTCTTATCTGCGCTCTTTTTCTGCTCAGGCATCCTCGTCACCTCCGGAGCGCTTATTCCGCCGGAAGATGCTCTTGGCCTTCTTGGTCTGCGCCTCGGGCGTCGTCTCGACCAGCAGATCGACCAGCCGCTGCCGCAGATCCGCGTCGGTCAGCCCGCGTTCCAGCCTGCCTTCCACGGCGATGGAGATGATCCCCGTCTCCTCACTGGTGACCACGGCGACCGCGTCGCTCGTGCGGCTGATCTCGATGGCGGCGCGGTGACGCGTGCCGACGTGCTCCGTGACCTCTTTTTCATTCTGCAGAGGGACGATGCATCTGGCCGCGACGATCCGGTTGCCGTCAATGACGATCGCGCCGTCGTGCAGCGCCGCGTTCGGGAAGAATACGCTCTCGAGCATATCCTCCGACACCAGAGAATCCAGCTTGACGGCCTTCTTCGTCAGGTCGCCCAGATAGGAGCGGCGCTGGAAGACCATCAGCGAACCGATGTGATCGCGGCTCATGTCAGAGCAGGCGCGGCAGACGTCGTTGATCATATTGTACACGTCCTCGCGGTTGTCGCCGCGCGAGGTAAACAGCGCGTGAAGCGACAGATTCCGGTGACCGACCCGCTCCAGGATCTGCCGGATCTCGCCGGAAAAGATCACGACCAGTATAACGAGAATATTGCCGAAAACGCGCTGCAGGATGAACTTGGACGCGTTCATCTCGAACACGTTGACGATCAGGTAGAACACGACCAGCAGCGCAAGACCCTTCAGGATCTGGATGGACTGACTGCGGCGCAGCGAAATGATCAGGGCGTAGACGAGCATCGCCACCAGCAGAATGTCGATGGCGTCCTTGACGGAGTGGAAGCTTGTCACGGCTCCCGCGAAGCGCTCCCAGACCGTGACCAGCGTATCGCGTACTGTCAGCGTTTGCACAGGGATCAAATCGTATCTCCTCCCGCTTTCGTTTTTTCAATGAGGCAGACCGCGTGCGCGCTGACGCCCTCCAGACGTCCGGTGAACCCGAGTCCCTCCTCGGTCGTCGCCTTGACGTTCACACAGTCGGCGTCGATCCCGCAGCAGTCCGCGATGCACGCCGTCATGGCGGGAATATACGGCGCCAGCTTCGGCTTCTGCGCGATGACGGTGCAGTCGATATTCACCGGCGCGAACCCGCGCCCGCGCAGGAGCTCCGCCACATGGCGCAGCAGCAGCTTGCTGTCGATGCCCCGGTACCGCTCGTCGGTATCCGGGAAATGGCGCCCGATGTCGCCGAGCGCCGCGGCGCCCAGAAGCGCGTCGCACACGGCATGCAGCAGCACGTCCGCGTCGGAGTGCCCCAGCAGCCCGTATTCATACGGCACCTCTACGCCGCCGAGCATCAGCGGCCGGTCCGGCGCGAAGCGATGCACGTCGTACCCGTGCCCGATCCTCATTTGAGCAGCTCCCGCGCGGCCGCCAGCTTCACGGCGGTGCAGAGCAGGTGCGTGGCCAGCCGCAGATCGTCCTCTGACGGGTAGCTGGGCGCGATGCGGATCTCACAGTCCTCCGGATCGAAGCCGTAGGGGAACGCCGCGCCGACGTTGGTGAGCGTCAGACCGGCGTCCTTGCACAGCACGCCCGCGTACTTTGCGGAGCCGACGTCGACCTTGAGTCCGATGAAGTAGCCGCCCATGGGCTTGTGCCACCGGGCGATGCCCAGGCCGGAAAGCTCGCTTTCGAGCACCTCCAGCACCGCGTCGAATTTGGGGCGCAGGATATCCGCGTGCCGGCGCATGTGCGCCTTGAGCGCCGCCATGTCCGGGATCGCCCGCACGTGGCGCAGCTGATTCATCTTATCAAAGCTGATGATCTGATAATACATCCGTTTGCCGATGGCCGCGATATTGGCGTCGCTGGCGCACACGCAGGAGATGCCCGCGCCGGCAAAGGTGATCTTTGAGGTCGAAGCGAACTCGACAAAGTAGTCCTCATGCCCGTATTTGGCGGCCTCGGTGAAGATATTCAGGAGCTTGTCGCCCTCGTCGTAGAGGTCGTGCACCAGATAGGCGTTGTCCCAGATGACACGGAAATCCTTCGCGGCGGGTTCGAGCCGCGCCAGACGCTGCACCACAGCGTCTGAATAGGTGATGCCGTCCGGATTGGAATACTTCGGCACGCAGAACATGCCCTTGACGCGCGCGTCCTTCACCAGCTCCTCGACCAGATCCATGTCGGGCCCGTCCTCCAGAATGGGGACGTTGACCATCTCAAGACCCAGATATTCCGTGATGGCGAAGTGCCGGTCGTAGCCGGGCACCACGCACAGGAATTTCGCGCCGGGCTGCTGACTCCAGGGCACGCATCCGCCGATGCCGCTCAGACAGCACTGCGCGAGAAAATCGTACATCAGCTGCAGACTGGCGCTGCCGCCGACGATGACGTTCTTCGACGGCATATCGAGCAGCTCGCCGAAAAAGGCTCTGGCCGCCTCGATGCCGTAAAGACCGCCGTAGTTGCGCGTATCCAGACCGTCGTCGTCAATATAGCTGGCCACGCTGTAAACGTCCTTGAAAAGCGCTTCGGAAGCGTCGAGCTGCTTCGGGCAGGGCTTCCCCCGCGCCATATTGATCTCCAGACCGAGCGCGTCGATCCGGTCATATTCCTTCTGCTGCGCGGCCGCGAAGGCCTCGAGCTCCTGTCTCGTCATATCCCGCAGTTCCATTTTGCGTGTTCCTCCCCTGCCGGTGTGTATACAAATTCACCTTGTATCATACCATAAAAAAGAAAGTCGTACAAGCTTTTTTTAATAAAAAATATGCCGACCATTGAAATCGGCATATCTTTTCTCTTGTCTGATATGAGTCGTAACCGCGTTTGCCGCGGGCGCGCTCAGCCCTCGCTGCCGGCGCTGCTGATGTCGATCTCCTCCACGATCCCGTCAGAAAGCTGGAAATTGATGGTATAGTTCCCGTCCTTGTAGGTGATCCGGTAATCATTCTTTTCCTGCGGGGCAATTCCGTACTTCGTCAGCACCTCAGATTCGGTCGAGCCGACGCGGATCCCCTTCGATGTGGCATAGTAGGGATCATGCATATCGATTCCATAGAGTGTTTCCACACCGTTGTTGAAATAAGTGCGGAAAAGGATCGTCCCCTCATAATCATAAACATTGTCGTAATCGTCTCCGTGACAGCTGGGTTCCTTTTTCAGCGAGAAAGAAGACCCGATCTGTTTCTGACGATCGTTCCAGGGTTTTTCAAGCTCAAGCAGAATATTGCCGACCAGAACGTTTGTGTCCCTCGCGGTAAACGTTCCGTCAGGCGAATGATACGCCGTCGGGCCGACGGTCGTGGGCGGCTGCGTCGGACGCTGGGTCGTCGGCGCCTGGGTCGGACGCTGGGTCGCGGGCGCGGCGGTCGTCGCCGGTCTGGTGGTGGGACGCGCGGCGGTCGTCGCGGCCTTTGTCGTCGTCGCGGCGGCCTTTGTTGTGGTCGCGGCCTTCGTCGTGGTCGCCGCCTTTGTCGTCGTCACGGCTTTCTTCGTGGTCACCGCGCCGGAAACGGCCTCCACAGACAGCGTCTCTTCGCTGATCGGCACCGGCGCCGGGAAGGACATCGGCTCGAACCGCATGGTCTCGCCGTCACCCGTCTTCTTGCCGCAGGCGGCAAACAGCACGCTGACGGCCAGTCCGATTATCGCTATGATCACCGTTGTTCGTTTCATTTGTTTCAGTCTCCTTTCGGCCGGGCAAGCACGGTCTGCAGATAGGTCGTTTTCCCGTTTTCAGTCAGTGAGAGCATAATATTCAGGTCTTCCGGCGTCTGCTGCGCCGGGATATACGCGGTAAACCCGTTGTCGACGGGATCGTCAGTGAGGTTCTCCGCCTCGATCAGCTGGAAAGCCGTATACCCGCGCCACGCGCCGTCCGCGTTCCCGATCAGCACGCCGATGCGCGTCGTGTCGTTCAGCAGCTCCCGCGGGACGGTGCCGCTGAGCACCGTGAACGCGCCGTTTGAGGAGACGCGCACCTCCGCCTTCTGCGGCAGGATATCGCCCTCCGGGCAGTCCGCGGGCTGCGCGGGCACGATCGGCGCCGCGTTGAGCGCCTGATACAGGTGCCGCTCCACGATCTCCCAGATCAGCGTATCCGCGCCGTCATCCTTCGCGCCGACTGCGTCCACCGGCATCGCGCGCAGATATCGCATCTCGCCGAACGTTCCCGCCAAAAGCGGAAACAGCGCGTTTCCGAAGGAATCCCGATAGACGACGGCGCTTCCCTCCGCGGCCGGCAGGACCGTCTCAATGACGGGATCCATCAGCGTGCGGATGCTGCGTTTTGTCTGCCAGGTCTCGGCGACCGCGGGTTTCTGCTCGTCCTCAGTCGGACGCGCGCCGGCCGGCAGCAGCTCCGCCACGTCGCCGGAGAACCCGGGCTGCGCCGTGAACCCTGCGTTCGCGACAGCGTCCGGCAGTTCGCGTCCCGCGGCCCGCAGGATCACATCCGCCGCCAGACACGCGCCCTCGTGGTTCCAGTGGGAATCCGTTTTGTAGTAAAGCCCCTCCCGGCTCCGCAGGACGCTTCGCGTGTCAGCGAAAGCGACCCCGGTGCCGGCCAGACTCGCGGCGAGCCGATCCAGATCGGACGCGTCCGCGCGCACGTACCGCGCGGGCATATACTGCGGACAGATCGTGTTTTTGTTCGGCGCGACGGTAAAGGCGAAGCGCATATCGTTGGCTTTGCAGTACGCGTCGATCTGCGTCAGCGCGTCCGTCAGCGCGAAGACGCCGCGGTCAGACAGCTTTTTCGCCCCCGTGAAGCTGTCCGCGGACTCGCCGAAGAACAGGTATCCGTCCTTCCCGAAGATCACGCTTCCGTTGATATCCTCATGAAAGAGCGTCCTGCGCAGTCCCGCGTATCCGCGCAGGAACAGGTTGCGCAGCGGCAGCCGGTCGGAGATATAGTCGCTCAGGTTGGCGCCGAACGCCGGATCGATCCTGCCCTCCTGCGTCAGGAAGGCCGGGAAGGACGCGGCTTCGCGCCCCTCGTCTTCAGCGGCGGAGCCGAAAAACACCGTCAGCCCCAGCAGTGCCGCAAGCGCCAGCAGGACGATCGTAAAGGCGGCGGAAACACGCCGTTTCATCTTGTTCGTCATACCGTCACCTCAGAAGTTGAAATAGATAAACGGATCGTAGGTGCCGGTGACGCACACCACGATACACAGCAGGAACAGCGCGGCGGCCAGCAGATAGCTTGCGGCGCGCAGAACGCCGCTCTTCGGCATGGCGTCCAGCTTCCGGTTCAGCCGCGTCCAGGGCAGCATAAACAGGAAGCAGAGGATCAGGCAGCACACAAAGGAGGGCGTCAGCCAGCCGAGCGCCGCGGCCGGATCGTGTCCGACGCCGCCGATCCCGAAGGCGCGCAGGAAGAACAGCCACGCCTGCGACAGGCTCTCGGCGCGGAAGATCACGAACCCGAACAGCGTCACGACAAAGGTATAGATCCACCAGAGCGGCCGCAGCCGGCGGCTCTTTCGGACGGGCAGCGCGCCGACCGTTTCCAGCGTGCGGAAGAACCAGTTGTAGAGCCCCCAGACGACGAAGGTCAGGTTCGCGCCGTGCCAAAGCCCGGTCAGCAGAAAGACGACAAAGGCGTTGAGCTCGGCTCTGAGCCTGCCCTTGCGGTTGCCGCCCAGCGGGATGTAGACGTATTCGCGGAACCAGTCCGTAACGGAGATATGCCACTTTCTCCAGAAGTCGGTGATGCCCACCGCCGCGTACGGATGGTCGAAGTTTTCACGCAGATGAAAGCCGAACATCCGCGCCAGGCCGATCGCCATATCGCTGTAGCCGCTGAAATCATAATAGATCTGCATCGCGTAAGCGAGGGCGCCCAGCCACACGGCCGGCGTGGAAAGGTCTCCGGCCGGGAGCGCGTAAACGGCGTCCGCGACGATCGCCATGGTGTTGGCCAGCAGCAGCTTCTTGGAAAGGCCGAATACGAACCGGCGCATGCCGCGCGCCGTGTTTCGCGGATCGGTCCGGCGGTGCCGGATCGCCACGGCCACATCGTGATACTTGACGACGGGACCGGCGATGAGCTGCGGAAAAAAGGACACATACAGCAGCGTATCGCCGAAGCTGGACGACAGCTGCCGCGTGTCGCGATAGCCGTCGATCGCGTAAGACATCAGCTGGAAGGTAAAAAAGGAGATGCCGATGGGCAGCCGGATCTGCGGAACGGGCAGGGACAGGCCCGGCAGCGCGTTCAGCAGCTCCGTGAAGAAGCCCAGATATTTGAAGACGATCAGCGTCGCCACATCGAAAACGATCAGACACGCCAGCAGCGCGGCCGGGTAACGCTCCTTTTTCTTCGCGTATACGCCCGCCAGATGATGCAGCAGCGCGGAAAAAACGAGAAACAGCGCAAAAACCGGCTCGCCGTAGGCGTAGAAAAGCAGGCTCAGCACGGTCAGCACGATATTTTTCGCCCTGATCGGCTTTACCAGCCGTTCCGCGGCAAAGGCGACCGGCAGGAAGAACAATAGGAATACAGCGGAACTGAAAACCATGGACAGTCGTTATTCAGCCGCAGGCAGTCCCGCGGCGTTCCACCGGTAGCCGCGCGACTTCGCCAGGGCGTCGGTCATCAGGATCGGTTCGACGTTCCGGTAGACGGAATACTGCGCGTCCATATGCCGCCACGCGCCGTCGACCTTCACCAGCACCCACTGGTGATCGCCGTCGTCGCCGTGCATGCTCTTGCCCGGCACGAGATAAGTCTCGTACCCCGCCTCGTCGAGCAGCGCCTTGGTCAGCGCCGCGTAATGATAGCAGGAGCCGCGTCCCGTCTTGAGCATCGTCATGCAGAGATTCGCCTGCGTGTCGTTGGGCTTCACCGCGTAGGTAAAGCTCCCCATATAGCGGTAGACGTCCCGGTAGGAGTCTCCGTTTTTCTTCAGGATCTGCCGCAGCTGCCACTGCAGCGTATTCTCGTTGATCAAGCGGGTCGTCGCGACGCCGTTCGCGCCGTAGGTAAAGTCGCCGACAGTCCGGTTCGTGACGGGCGCGCCTTTTTCAAACAGGTACAGGTCGTACCCGTGGTAGCCGCTGCCGTCCGCGAGAGACCCGTTCCGGTCGAAATAGCGCAGCTTTCCGTCGTCCGCGGCGATCACGCCGACAGGAAGCTTTCCGTCTGCCGTCGCGTACATCGTCTCCAGATGCGCCGAGATCCGCAGCACCAGTCTTGCGTCGGCCGCCGTGATGCGTCCGTCGCCGTCCGCGTCGTAATCCTCGTCCGGACCGGGCAGCGTCTCCAGCCGCGCGGAAGCGCGCAGCAGCGTTCTGGCGTCCGCGGCGGTCACCCGCGCGTCGCCGTTGGTGTCGATGACGCAGACGCGCTCATGGTAATCCGTTCCGTTCGCCGAGAAGGCGACCTCCTCCGACAGACGGTAACGGTTGTCCTCAGCCTGCGCCGTCAGAACGGCCAGCCCGAGAAACGCAAATATAAAAAGCGATAACGCCGCGATTTTTCTGCTCATAATCAACGCACCCCTTGCAACAATCTCTATTATATCGTTTCACGGCAAAAAGTCAAGCCCGGGATGCGTCGGCCGGCTTCCCGCCCGCGCGCCGGAAAGCCTGCAGCGCTTTGTTTCGGGGAAAAATACGCTATATGAAAATTTTAAATTCTTATCCGGTTGCCGTTGTTTCTTGCGCCGCGCCGTGGTACAATCACGGGGAAAGGAGCCTGATGCATATGGCAATCTTACGTCACGCGCTGATCGGATACGGCGGCATGGGAAACTGGCACATCAACGCCATCCGCGACAAGATCCCCGAGATCGAAACGTACGGCGTCTACGATATCCGTCCCGAGGCCATGGAGGCCGCCCGGCAGAACGGTCTGCACACCTACGATTCCCTGGACGATCTTCTGGCGGATCCGACCGTCGATCTGGTCACGATCGCCGTGCCGAACAACTTCCACAAGGATTACTCCATCCGCGCGCTGCGCGCGGGCAAAAACGTCGTCTGTGAAAAACCGGTCACGATGAACGCCGCGGAGCTCGAGGAGATCATCGCCGTACAGAAGGAGACCGGCAGGGTTTTCTCCATCCACCAGAACCGGCGCTGGGATCGGGATTTCTGCATCGTCAAGGCCGCGAAGGAGCAGGGGCTGCTGGGGCAGGTCTACCTGGTCAAGAGCATGGTGCAGGGCTCCCGCGGCTCCATGTACGGCTGGCGCGGCCACAAGGAAAACGGCGGCGGCATGCTGCTGGACTGGGGCATCCACCTGATCGATCAGGCCATGCAGATGTTTGACGAGCCGGTCGTCGGCGTGGACGCGCACCTGCTGAGCATGTATACCCCCGGCGTGGACGACAATATCAACGTCTTCCTGCGCTTTGAGAGCGGCTGCTCCTATATGATGGAGATGAGCACGAACTGTCTGATCAACCTGCCGCGCTGGCATGTGCAGGGCACCGAGGGCACTCTGCAGATCGACGACTGGAGCTGCAGCGGCCGTCTGATGAAGCTCAAGCCAAACGCCGAGATGAAGTGGTCGGACGACATCGTCTACACCGAGGCCGGCCCCACGCGCACCATGGCGCCCAGACCCGAGTACACCATGCTGGAGCTGCCGCTGCCGGACGTGCAGACCGACTGGGCGGACTACTATAAGAATATCGCGGCGGTGATCGCGGGCAAAGAGTCGCTGCTCGTCACGCCCGAGCAGGCGCTTCGCGTCATGCGCGTCGTCGACCTGATGTTCAAGGCCGAGGCCGACGGCGAATCCAAGAAATGTCACATCTGAACGGAGGATCACGATGAAAAGAGCATGGATCATTCAGGGCGGCTGGGACGGACACGAGCCCGTCCTCGTCTCCGCGCGCTTCGCGGATCTGCTGCGCGCCGAGGGCTTCGAGACCGAAGTTTTCGACACCCTTGACGTGCTGTGCGACCGCCGCGAAGAATTGAACGACCTCGACCTGCTGGTGCCCGTGTGGACCATGGGCGAGATCACCGGCGACCAGTCGCGGGCGGCTGCGGAGGCCGTCGGCAAATACGGCGTGGGGCTCGCGGGCTGCCACGGCGGCATGTGCGACTCCTTCCGCATGGACACCGAATGGCAGTTCATGACCGGCGGGCAGTGGGTCTCCCATCCCGGCGGCGACGGTACGAAATACCGGGTGAACGTGCGCCGCGGCTCCTCTCCCCTCACGGAGGGCATCGGCGACTTCGACGTCTGCTCCGAGCAGTATTACGTCCACGTCGACCCCGCCAACGAGGTGCTGGCGACGACGCGCTATCCGGTGGTCAACTACTATCACGCCGCCAACGGCTGCGTGGACGTGCCCGTGGCGTGGACCAGACGCTGGGGGCACGGCAGGGTCGATTACAATTCGCTGGGACATCACAACGACGTGTTCGACATCCCCGAGGCGCTGGAGATGATGCGCCGGGGCATGCTCTGGGCCGCGGAAGGCAAGCAGATATTCCGTCTGACGCGCCCCGATCCGGAGCAGTACGCGAACACCGCGAAAATGTACTGAAGGAGGCGTTACGATGCGCAAAGTCAACGTGGGCGTCGTGGGGTGCGGCAACATCAGCGGCATCTATCTGACGAATCTGACCGGCATGTTCGCCGACCGGGTCAACGTGGTCGCCGTCTGCGACCTGATCCCCGAAAAGGCGCTGGCGGCGCAGAAGGAATACGGGATCCCCAAGGCGTATTTCACCGACGAGGAGATCATGGCCGACGACGAGATCGAGCTGATCCTCAACATCACCACGCCCGATCAGCACTGCCCGGTCAATCTGATGGCGCTGGCGGCGGGCAAGCACGCCTATTGCGAAAAGCCGCTGGCGACCTGCCGCGCCGACGGCGAGAAGCAGATCGCCCTGGCGCAGGAAAAGGGGCTGCTGCTGGGCGGCGCGCCCGACACATTTATGGGCGGCGGCATCCAGACCTGCCGCAAGCTCATCGACGACGGCTGGATCGGCGACGTGGTGGCGGTGAACGCCTCCATGCGCTGCCACGGCCACGAG
>ONWP01000029.1 GCA_900321595.1 uncultured Eubacteriales bacterium | reverse complement strand
TCGGCGAAGCCCTGCATCAGATCGTCGGAATAATACGCCGCGTCATAGGTGACGTCCAGCAGATAGTGCTCTCCGACGGGGTAGAGCTGCACGGACAGCGGATTTTTGACGTCCGCGAGCTCCATTTCCGCGCGCAGATCCGCCTGCGCGTCGTCTGAGAGCCCCTGATAGACGAATATGGTCTCAGCGCCAACGCCGAAGCGCTCGCTGATCTTCGCGAAGGGGTACAGGTCGTTTGCCATGGTCGCCCCGAGCTGATCCCGGACCGCCGCGATCAGCGTTTCGGGGGCGTCGGCCTTCTCCGTGCGGCAGACGACGGGCAGCGTCTTGACCATCATGCCGATGGTGCGTCCCGTTTTGCCGCCCTTTCGGCCGTTGTAGACGGTGGCGTAGCAGGCGTCGTCCTCGCCGCTGTAGCGGGCCATGACAAAGCCCATGACCGCCTGGAAATAGTGGTTTTCCGTCGCGGCGAAGCGCGACGTGAACGCGGCGACGTCCTGTCTGCCGACGCGCAGCTGTGTGCGCAGATGCCCTTTGCGTGAGCCGTCCTCATAGCGGTCGCGCAGGAGCATGGTGGTTTTTTCGACGTCGCCCAGCAGCGTCTGGAAGTAGTCCCGCGCGTTCCGGTACGCGTCGGACTGCTTGAGGTTTTCTTCATCGGCCGCGAGGTCGAGCATCGTATACGTCTCCGGCCGGACGCGCGCGCCGGCGAGCGCCGTCGTCAGATCGCGGCGCAGAATGGCCGCGGACGAGCCGTCAAACAGGATATGGTGGAAATCAGCCAGCAGGTGGAGCTTGTCCGGCGTCTCGAACAGCACGAGCCGGTAGACGCCCTCGCGCAGGTCAAAGGGCGCGACGAAGCGGTCGCGCAGCTGCTCGAACGCTTCCTGCGAGCCGGACTGAACGGTGAGGCGCACCGCCGCGTCCGGATGCGGATACATGGCGATCTCGCCGTCCGGCGTGCGGTCGATCGTGCATTTGAGCGCGTCATGGGCGTTGACGACCGTCTCGAGCGCCGCGCTGAGCTGCGCGGTCGTCACGTCGCCGCGGTCGAAGGAAATCGTGAACGGGATGTTGTAGCTGACGTTGCCCGGATCGCGGTAATAGGCGCCGTATACGCCCAGCTGCGCGCCGGTCAGCGGGTAAGCGTCGCGCTTCGGCCTGTCGGCCGGAGCCTGGTCGCTGCCGGCTTCTTCCAGCTGCGAGCGGATCGCCTGCTCGATCGAGCGGATCGAGCAGCCGGAGAGCATCGAGAGCACGTCGAGATCCGTGCCGAACGCGTCCATGACGTCCGCCGCGATCTTGACGGCGGTCATGGAGCTGACGCCGCCGCGCACCAGATCCTCATCCGGCGCGAAGTCGCGCCCGGTATACCGGCGCAGGCACTGCCGCACGAAGGAGGCGACGTCGCCGTCCGCGCGCTGCGACTCCGGCTTCTTTTCCGTCTGCGCGTCGGGGCGGGGGAGCCGCGACCGGTCGATCTTGCCGTTGGTGTTGAGCGGCATCTGCTGCATGGCGGTGATGTACGCCGGGATCATATAAGAGGGCAGCTTGGTCGTCAGGAAGGCGCGCACCTCGTCCGGGGTGATCGGCGCGACGGCGCGGTAGTAGGCCGCGAGGAAGGTCTGTCCGTCCTCGCTCTTCCAGTCGCGCACCACCGCCTGCATGATCTGCGGCAGCGTGAGCATGACGTTCGCGATCTCGCCGGGCTCCACGCGCTGTCCGTTGACCTTGACGAGCCAGTCGAGACGCTCCAGGAACGTGATATTGCCGTCTTCGCCGCGGCGGCCCAGATCGCCGGTGTGGAAGAGGATCGCGTGTCCGTCGCGATCCCGGAACGGGTTCGGCCGGAAGGCCTGCCGCGTCTTTTCCGGCATGTTCAGGTAGCCGGCGGAAACGTCGCCGGCGATGCAGATCTCGCCCACGGCGGTTTCGTTGCCGGCGGCGTCGAGCACGTAGGCGACTTCGCCGCCGATCGCCGTGCCGATGGGGGTGTTTTCGTATGCTTTGTCCAGCCGGAAGGACGTCGTCGCCATGCCGGTCTCGGTCATGCCGAAGGTGTTGAGGATCGTGAAATCGTCGCTCCAGACGTTGCTGGTCGTCTCGCCGCCCACGACGACGGTCTTGATCGTCTTTTCCTTTTGTTTGAAAAAGGGGATCATCGCGGCGGGCATGAAGATATGCGTGATCTGATGCGCCGCGGTGTAATCCGCCAGCTTGTTCAGGTTGATGCGCGCTTCGTCGGGAATGACGAAGACGGGTCTGCCGACATACTGCATGGCGATCAGCGGCTGGATGCCGGCGATGAAGGGGAACGGCGCCATCGTGGCAAGATTGTCCTGATCGCGGAAGTCCATCAGCGGAACCGCCCGGTTGAGCGCCGCGCGCATGGATGCGTAGGTATGGATCACGCCCTTGGGCTTGCCGGTGGAGCCGGAGGTGTAGCAGAGAAACAGCTCGTCCGCGTCGGCCATATCCGCGAAATCCGATTCGGCAAGGCACGCGTCCGGCATCGCCGCCAGATAGTCCGCCGTGACGCGGATCCTCGCGCCGCAGTCGCCGGCGATATATGAAAGCCGGTCCGCGGGATACGCGCAGTCGAGCGCCGCGAAGCTGACGCCGAGCATCATCGCGCCCAGGTAAACGCCCGCGTATTCCCGGCAGCGCGGCAGCTCGATCGTCACGCGGTCGCCTTTGCCGAGCCCGTCGCGTCTGAACGCGTTCGCGACGCGCAGGGCGTACCGGTAAAGCTCGTCGTTGGTAAAGCTGCCGGCCTGCGTCCAGATGGCGACGTTTTCCGGCGCGGTTGTCAGGTTCTCTCGGATCGTGTGCAGGATCTGGTGCATAAGAGACCTCCTGATAGATAGATTTATTTAATAAGACTATATTAGCACAGCGGGGGTATGTAAAACAAGCCTTCAAATCAACAGTTTTGTGAATTTTGTATGATTGCTCTGCGCCGCGGAGCCGATCGCAGCGATTTGCGGCGTGCTTCGCCGCGGTCCGTTCGCTGGTTTGGATAAGATGATTTGCGCAAACTCGTGCATATGGATCCTCGGGAAAACGTATTTTTATCAGCGGAAACGCATAATAATGATATATAGTGCTATCATAATCCTGCGTACAAAACAAGTGCTTTCGGTGAAATTCGCCATAAATTGGCTGCGTTTTGCACGGTTTTGCTTGCAAATCCACCATAAAGCAGTTATGATAGAGAAAAAAGACCATGCAGGAGGCTTTCTATGGGTTTCTTTGAGAAAATCGTGTCGTGGCTGATGGCCGTCCTGTTTATGCTTCTGAGCTGGATCGGGTACCTGCAGTTGCCCGGTGAAGCGGATCTGCGGGTCGTCTCCTACGTCGTCGCCGATTCCGCGCAGCAGGTCGCGGCGCTTGACGACTCTCATATGGGGGATCTGACGGATATCATCCTGATCGGCTCCCTGGCGTCGTTTGACACGCAGGGCAACGTGAACCTGTGCGGCGATTTCCCCGAGATCATCCGGGGTGTCAAGGATCTAACGCGTGCGCATCCGGTGAAGCTGCATCTGAATATCGCGGGACCGGGTTACGTCGAGGGCGATTCCTGGGAGGAGAAGATGGAGTCGCAGATCCGCCGTCACGAGCAGGCGTTCGCAAGCGGCGTTCTGGAGGACAACGTCAGGGCGCTGCTCGACCGGTACGGCCTCGACGGGATCTGCTTTGATTATGAATACCCCGTCTCGCAGCGCAGCCGTGACGCGTTCGGTGCGTTTCTCGTCTCTTTGCGCGGCGTGCTGCAGGGCGAATACGAGATCGGCTGCGCCATGTCCGCGTGGTGCGCGTCTCTGCCGCCGGAGGCCGTCGCGGTCATCGACCGGGTCGAGGTCATGAGCTATGACGTGTGGGACCGGACAGGCCGCCACGCGACCTACGACAACGCCCGCGACGCCGTCAACGCGATGCTTGAGCTCGGCTACGCGCCGTCGCAGCTCGATCTCGGTCTGCCGTTCTACGGGCGGCCGACGACCCACGACGAGGTCTGGTACGCGTATAAGGATCATTGCGATCAGATGGATTTTGCGGGACTGATGCGGGACGACAGGGGACTGACCGCATCCTTCAACACGCCGGACGTCGTCTACGCGAAGACGCGCTTTGCCGTGCGGAAGAATCTCGGCGGCGTCTTCGCATGGCATTACGATCTGGACGTGCCGAAGGGGAACCGAATGTCGCTGTTCGATCAGGTCGTCCGCGCGAAGGGCAAGCCCTGCCGCGAAAAGGCGCCGGATTACGAGCCGACGCCGGGCGCCGAGCTTGCGGCGTCGCCGTTTTCCTGCGCGGCCGTGCCCGGCGGGGAGGAGCTTGCCGCCGATACAGCGCTGGCGTTCAACGCCGTATACAAGCTGTTCGGCGGGAGCGACGCGGACGCGAGCCTCGTCTTTCGCTTCGGCAACGAGCCGGCGTATTTCGACTGGATGGCGACGAAGCTCGCCTGGACGGACGACGAAGCGTACAAGGAGGAGCTGATCAAGAAGATCGCGGACTTCCCGCAGACCGACAACGGCTATCTCTGGTCGTGGTCGACCTCGACCTGGTGGCCCACCGGCAAGGGCGAGCTGCATTACGACGGGCTGTTCCGCTACGTGGCTGCCGTCGCAGAGCTGCTGCGCTGGAGCGGCGACACGGCGCTGCTTCAGCGGATGGACGAGACGACGCAGGGGGAAGACACACGTCTGGACGCATCCGCCGGGCGGACGGTCTATGAAAAGTGCGTCAAGGCGATGGAGTACGCCGAAACCGCGCTCGACGGCGCGTCGGGCGTCATCACGCTGACTGAAAAGAGCGCGTTCCTCGCCGACGGCGTTACCCGGTTCGATCTGAACGCGCAGGGCGAGCCGGTCTGGAACAACACGGGACGCGCCGGCAGCGCGTCGTCCAATTACTGGGACAATCTCTGCTTCGGGCACAAGGACGCTTACGAGACGGCGCTTTACTATCACGCGCTGCGGGCGATGCGCGATATCGAGACCGTGCGCGGCGACACGCAGGCTGCGTCGCGGTACGAGACGCTTTCGGTGACGGTCAGGACCGCCTTTGACGACGCGTTCTGGTCGCGGGAGACGGGCCGGTACGTCGCCTGTATCGACGCGGACGGCAGGGCGTGGGATCCGGGGCTGACGTTCCTGAATGTCGAGGCGCTCGCCTACGGCCTCGGCGACGCTGAAAAGGCGGAGCAGATCCTCTCTTGGCTTGACGGAACGCGCCGCGTCCCCGGCGACACGGTCACGGGCGAGCAGGTGCTCAGCTATTCCGCCGTCCTCGACCGCGCGGCGGGCAGGAAGATCGCGCCGTACGACCTGTACCTCGCTCCCATCACGAATACCGTGTCGATCGAGCGTCTTTCCGGCGACGGCGCGCCGTGGTGGTACGATCTGGAGGGGCAGATCAACGTCGGCGAGGGGCAGAACGCCGCGTACCGGCGTCATCTGGAAAACGGCGGCTATATCTTCTACCCCGTTTATTATGAGCTGAGAGCGCGGGCCATGTATCGCGGCGCGTCCGACGCGTCGCGGCGCGCTGCGCAGATCGCGGAGGTCTACCGGTTCAACGGACTGGATTCGGACTTCGGCGGATGGGTCGAGGGACTCGTCGGCGAGTTCCCTGAAAACGGGATCGTCTCACGCGCCTTCGTCTCGTCTTTGGCCGGCGTCGACGCGGCGGCTGACGCGCTCGTCGTGTCGCCGCGACTGCCGGACGGCTTCCGGTCGCTCGGCGTCCGGGGTGTGCGTTATCGCGGCGTCACGATGGACGTCGAAGCGCGCGCGGACGGGCTGTCTCTTGAATCGACGGAGACGCTTGCCGGCGTTCTGCGCTTTTCGCCGCAGTCGGGAACGCGCTTCGTCCTGACGGCGACGCGCCCGGACGGGACGCGTGCGGATCCCGTCGTTCTCGACGCGCAAAGCGGCAGCGTGACGATCGATCTGACGGAGCTCGGCGCTTCGGCGCTGACGATCCGGCCGCAGTAGAACGAAATAAAGGAACCGGAGGCGGTGCAGCCCTCGGTTCCTCTGTTATGCAAAGCCTTCTCTTACGCCCACCACATGGCCGCGGGATCTTCCGTGATGACGCAGCGCCGGAGCATCTCGACTGCCTTGGAAAGACCCTCGTTCTGGCTCATCAGCGAATCCTCATGCTCGATGGAGAGCACGTGGTCGTAGCCGACCAGGCGCAGATTGGAGACCATGTCCTTCCAGTAGGTCTCGTCGTTGCCGTAGCCCACGCTGCGGAAGATCCAGGAGCGGTGAATCTCGTCGGAATAGGGCTTCGTGTCCAGTACGCCGGTGCGGGCGATATTGTACTTGTCCAGTTTCGTGTCCTTCGCGTGGAAGTGGAAGATGGCGTCGCCCAGCGCGCGGATGGACGCGACCGGATCCATGCCCTGCCAGATCAGGTGGCTGGGATCGAAGTTCGCGCCCAGCTCGGGACCGACGGCGTCGCGGATGCGCAGCATCGTGTCCGTATTGTAGACGCAGAAGCCGGGATGCATCTCAAAGGCGATCTTGTTTACGCCGTGGCTCTTCGCGAACGCGACCATGTCCTTCCAGTAGGGGATCAGCACCTCGTTCCACTGCCAGTCGAGGATCGTCAGGAAGTCGTCCGGCCAGGGGCAGGTGACCCAGTTCGGGTATTTGGCGTTCTCGCTGTCGCCGGGGCAGCCGGAGAAGGTGTTGATCTGGTGGATGTCCAGCTTCTCCGCCAGCAGAATGGTCTTGCGGATGGTCTCGTCAAAGCTCTTCGCGATCTCCTTGTTCGGGTGGACCGGATTGCCGTGGCAGGACAGCGCGCTGATCATGACGCCGTAGTCCTTGATCAGTCCCTTGAACGCGTCGAGCGCCTTGTCGTCGCCCAGCAGCACGTCGGGATCCGCGTGCGCGTTGCCGGGGTACCCGCCGCAGCCGATCTCAACAGCCTCAATGCCCAGACTTGTGAAGTACTTGAGCGCCTCCTCCAGCGGCAGGTTGCTCAAAAGCGTTGTAAATACACCGATTTTCATCAGAAACGTCCTCCTTCTGTTCAGCGCAGCGTCTCAAAGTAACGCATGCTTCTCTTCGCGTCGGAAACGCCGTCGGGCTCGGGATTGTCGTTTTCGAGGATGATCCACTCGATGCCGGTCTCGCGCGCGGCTCTCGCCACCGCGTCCAGATCGCAGTCGCCCTCACAGAGCGCCTTCGGATGCCGGTCGACGCCGTCCTTCATGTGCAGCAGGACGATCTTGTCGCGGTTGGCCTTGATATATTCGTAGTTGTCAACGCCGGCGCAGTAGCTCCAGTAGGTGTCGATCTCCAGGTTCGTGCCGCCGGAGATGATCTCCATGGCCGTCCGGCCGTCCTCGAGGGGGGTGAACTCCTCGGTGTGGTTGTGGTAATAGGTCGGGATGCCGCTGACGCGCTGCGCGTTGCCGAGCACCTCCGCGACGTGCTCGCACTCGGCCACGGTGTCGTGCGCCGCGCCGCCGACGCCCATGTAGAGCAGCCCCAGCGTCTTCGCGTAGGCGATCGTCTCCGCGAGCTTATCGCCCTCGTAGCAGTCGAGCCCGGTGTGCGTGCCGACGGCGACGAGGCCCAGCTCGTCGAGCTTTGCGCGGATCGCCTCCGCCGGGAGACCGAAGTAGCCTGCGAACTCGACGCCGTCAAAGCCCATCGCCTTGACCTCTTCGAGCATTTTCAGCAGGTCGTCCCCCGTATGGATGCCGTCGCGCAGGGTGTACAGTTGTATGGCAAGCTTCATGCTGATTTATCCTCCGTAAACCATAGGTTTGATATAGGCGGCAGTCAGACGGATGCCCCATTCGCCCAGGTCGTCTGTCCACGTGTGGGAGTGCGGCTCGATCGAGAGCATGCCGTCGTAGCGCTTCGCGTAAAGCAGTCCCATGACGGCGCGCCAGTTGATCATGTCAAGGCCCGCGGGCGGATCGTCCACGTGCTCGCCGTCGACGTTGAGCGTACCCTTGATGTGGAAGTGGTAGATCTTGTCGCCCCACGCCGCGATCTCCTCGAGATACCGGCCCGAGCCGACGTTGATGCAGTGGGACGGATCGTATTTGATGCCGACGCCCGGCACGCGGGTGAGCACCTCGGCCCAGGTGCGCGGGTCGCGCACGAAGTTGCTCCAGTCGCAGTTGTAGACGGCGACCTTGACGCCCTTTTCCTTCGCGTAGTCGTTGACGCGCGTCAGATACGCGACGGCGTTCGCGCAATTCTCCTCAAAGCTCTTGCCGTCGACCCAGTTGACGCCGGTGACGAAGACGGGGCACTCCAGCGCCGCGCACACGTCGATGAGCTTGAGGTTGTCCTGCAGCACCGCTTCGATGAGGTTGCCGTCGTTGTCGAATTTGTTCTCGCCCCAGCGGCCGATGGAGCCGACCTCGATCTCATAGCGGATCGTCCAGGTGCGGATATCCGGCACCATCTCCAGCAGCTTGTCGGGATCGTTGCCGCCGTTATAGGTGAATTCCACGGCGTCGAGGCCGAGCGCTTTCGCGTGTCTGAATCCGTTTTCGTCCCAGTTTTCAATGATACCAAGCTTCATCATAGCCAATACCTCCCGTTTATTCAAAGAAGAAGGGCTTGCCGGTCTTCGCCGAGGTGTAAATGCCCTCCAGGATGCGCGTTACGGTCAGCGCCTGCTCGGGCTTGACGCAAAGCTCGCCCTTGCCCTTTACCGCGTCGATCCACTTGCGCTGGTCGAGCACGTCGCTGTCCATGCTCTGCCCGTCGTAATAGGCCGCGCCGCCGGCGTCCATGTCGGGCTTCTCGATGCACATGCGGTCGTTCTTCACGTAGTTCACGGTCACGCCGTGGAAGGTGTCGATGCCGGCCTTCGTGCCGCACAGGGCGAAGGTCGCCTCGCGCGGATACGCGTAGTTGAGCGCCCAGCTCGACTCCAGGTTGATGACCGCGCCGTTCTTCATCGTGATCATGGCGAACGCGGAATCCTCGACGGTGAACTTCGCCGGATCCCACTCGCCCCAGACGTTGCCGGTGTGGGTCTGGTCGGCCAGCTTGCGGAAGGTGCGTCCCACGCAGAGCTCCGGCTCGTAGTTGTCCATCATCCACAGCGTCAGATCCAGCGCGTGGGTCGCGATGTCGATGAGGGGACCGCCGCCCTGCTCGTATTCATTCAGGAACACGCCCCAGGTGGGCACGGCGCGTCTGCGGATCGCGAGCGTCTTCGCGTAGTAGATGTCGCCCAGGTCGCCCGCCTCGCACACGGCCTTCGCGTACAGGTTCTCGGCTCTCTGCCGGTTCTGATAGCCGACGGTCAGAAGCTTGCCCGAGCGCTTCGCCGC
>ONWP01000398.1 GCA_900321595.1 uncultured Eubacteriales bacterium | reverse complement strand
GTTCGGTCACTCAACCGGCAGGTTTGAGAGCGGCTCCTGCGCCGCGTCGAGGATGTTGCCGAGCACGGCGCGGACGTTCGACAGGTCGTCCGCCTCGTACCGCAAGCCGTTGTGCCCGATCCAGCAGTTCCCCTCGAATTGAACGGTCTCGACGAAGCCGTCCGCGTAGGACAGCCGAATGATGTCGGTGTAGTCCTGCGTGACGGCGTCGCTCTTTTCCCCCACCTGCACGAAGGAAAGCGCGTCGACGAGCATGCCGATGAGCGACGAGTCGCTTGTATCCGCGCTGCCGGAGTAAGCCCACTGACGGTCGTAGTGGACGCTCACGGGCAGCTCCGGCCGCGAGAGGATGCGTCCGGGATCGGCGACAGCGGGTTCCGTCGTATTCTCTTCCGGCGCTTTTTTCGCGCACGCGCCGAAGAGCGTGAGCGTCAGGACGAGCGTCAGACACAGTGCGATGATTCGTTTCATAAATGATCCTCCGTTCTATTCTTCCGTCACCCGCTTGATGACCTTCAGACGGGTGAAGTCTTCGCGCTCCTTTTCCTCCAGAGACGCGGAGATCTCCCGAACAGTGGTCTCCAGCTGCGGGATCATCACGTTGCCCAGCGCGTTTGTGCGCTTGCGTGTCTTCTTGATCGCGTCGGCCAGCCGACAGACGGAGGCCTCGGTCTCGGCGAGCTTCGCCGTCAGCGCCATGACCTCGCGGAATTTGTCGTAAGCCGTATCCAGCGCGGCGTCGGTATCCACGGGCGAATACCACAGTCTGCGCGGACTTTCCGCCAGCGTCACGGCGGGCAGCTCCACGCCCATGACGGAACGGCTCGTGATGGTCAGCGCGTCGTCCGTCGGGACGGCCCGCGCGGCCTCGGCGCAGTCGCCCATGCGCACAGTCGCGATCATCAGCGCCTCATACGCCTCGCGGTATTTCTCGGCGACCTGCGCCTGCAGGCTCTTCGCCTCGTCCATATAGCGCATGACCTCGCGCACCAGAATATTGCGTTTGCGGTCCATCAGGTCATACCCGACCGCCGCCAGCCGCAGGCTGTGTCTGGCGCGCATCAGATTATTCTTCGTGGGTACGGTATTCTGTGCCATGCGGTCAACCCTTATAATGCTTGTCGAGCGTGGCGTCCTTCACCCGGTCGAGGCTCTGTCTGGGCAGCAGAGAGAGCAGCTCCCACCCCAGATCCAGCGTCTCGTCGAAGGTGCGGTCCTCCCGCTCGCCCTGTCCGAGGAATTCATTCTCAAACCGTCTGCCGAAGGCCAGCAGCGTCTTGTCGTCGTCAGAGAGCTCCTCCTCACCGATGACGGACGCGAGGCTTCTCGCGTCCTGCACCGCGGCGTACGTCGCGAACAGCTGATCGGAAAGCTCCCGGTGATCCTCCCGGGTAAAGCCCTCGCCGATGCCGTCCTTCATCAGTCTCGACAGACTCGACAGCACGTCCACCGCCGGGTACACGCCCTTCGCCTCAAGCGCGCGGTCGAGCACGATCTGTCCCTCGGTGATGAAGCCGGTCAGGTCCGGGATCGGGTGCGTAATGTCGTCGTTGGGCATGGTCAGGATCGGGATCTGCGTGACGCTGCCCTTCGCGCCCTCGACGATCCCGGCGCGCTCATACAGCGCGGCGAGGTCGGAGTACAGATAGCCGGGGAAGCCCTTTCTCGCGGGGATCTCGCCCTTTGAGGAGCTGAATTCGCGCAGCGCCTCGCAGTAGGAGGTCATATCCGTCAGGATGACAAGGATGTTCATCCCGCAGTCGAAGGCCAGATATTCCGCCGCCGTCAGCGCACACTTCGGCGTGACAAGGCGCTCAATGATCGGATCGTTCGACAGATTCAGGAACATCGTGACCCGGTCCATCACGCCCTCGCGCTCAAAGGTGCGGCGGAAGTACTCCGCCACGTCGTTTTTCACGCCCATGGCGGCAAAGACGATGGCGAACTCCTCCCCGCCGGTGACGCTGGCCTGCCGGACGATCTGCGCCGCCAGCTCGTTATGCCGCATGCCGGAGCCGGAGAAGATCGGCAGCTTCTGGCCGCGGATCAGCGTCGCCAGCGCGTCGATGGAGGAGATGCCCGTGCGGATGCAGTTGCGCGGGTACACGCGGGAAACGGGATTGATGGAAGACCCGTTCACATCCCGCTTTTCGGTCGGATAGACGGGGCCGAGCCCGTCCTTCGGCCGTCCCATGCCGTCGAACACGCGTCCCACGATCTCCGGAGAAATCGCAAGCTCCATGGGGCGTCCCGTCAAAGACGTCAGCGTATTGGTCATCGACAGCTCCTTCGTGCCCTCAAAGACCTGCACGACCGCCTTTTCGCCCTCAAGCGCGACGATCCTGCCCGTGCGGGTCGAACCGTCTGTCAGACGCAAACTGACCAGCTCCTCGCTGAAGGCGTCCGCCACGTGGTCGAGCACCACCAGCGAACCGTTGATATCCGCAAGCCCCATGTATTCGGTGACCATTTCCGGCGCCTCCGTTCAAAAAGATAAATCGCTATTTTTGTTTCGCCGCGCGTCAGAACGCGGCAAACGTCTCATCCAGCAGCCGATCCAGCGCGTCCAGCGGCGAAAGGTCGTCGTTGGGCGTCTGCGTCTTCATGCGGATGACCTTGTCAAATACGCCGGAGCCGATCATGACGGACGCGGGCACCTGCCGCGCCAGCGCGTCCTGCGCCAGATCGTAGAGATGCAGAATGACCTGCATCATCCGGTAATGCTTCTTCAGCGGCGTGGACGTATCCACCGGGTCGAGCGCGTTTTGCTGCAGGAAACCCACGCGTATGACGCGCGCCGCCTCCATGGTGATCTTCTGGTCGTCCGGCAGCAGCTCCGCGCCGACCAGCTTGACGATCTCGGCGAGCTTCGCCTCCTCCGCCAGGATCGCCGCGATACGCGTCCTGTTTTCCATGAAATCCGGCGCGGCGTGCTCGGTATACCACTCCGTCAGCTCCGGCACATATTCGCTGTAGCTGTCGTTCCAGTTGATCGCCGGATAGTGCCGCGCGTACGCGAGATTCTTATCCAGCGCCCAGAAGCACCGGGTAAAGCGTTTCGTATTCTGTGTGACGGGCTCGGAGAAGTCCGCGCCCTGGGGGGAGACCGCGCCGATCAGCGTCACGGCGCCATCTCGGTCGGAAAGCGTCCGGAAGGCTCCCGCCCGCTCGTAGAAGTCGGAAAGGCGCGACGGCAGATAGGCCGGGTACCCCTCGTCCGCGGGCATCTCCTCCAGACGACCGGAGATCTCCCGCAGCGCCTCCGCCCAGCGGGACGTGGAATCGGCCATCATCGCCGCGTTATAGCCCATGTCCCGGTAGTATTCCGCCAGCGTGATGCCGGTGTAGATGGACGCCTCGCGCGCCGCGACCGGCATATTCGACGTGTTGGCGATCAGGATCGTCCGTTCGAGCAGCGGTCTGCCGGTATGCGGATCGACCAGCTCGGAGAACTCCTGCAGCGCCTGCGTCATCTCGTTGCCGCGCTCGCCGCAGCCCACGTAGACGATGATATCCGCGTCCGCGAATTTCGCCAGCTGGTGCTGCGTCACGGTCTTGCCCGTCCCGAACCCGCCGGGGATCGCGGCAGCGCCGCCCATGGCGACGGGAAACAGCGTATCGATCACGCGCTGCCCGGTGAGCATCGGCTTCGTCACAGGCAGACGCGTCCTGGCTGGACGCGGCGTCTTGATCGGCCAGCGCTGCGCGAGACAGACCTCATGCAGCGCGCCGGACGCGTCCCTGACGCGCAGCAGAACGTCGCTGACGCAGTAGCTGCCGTCGGGCGCGGCGAACTCGACCGTGCCGCTCACCTGCGGCGGCACGAGCGCCCGGTGCTCGATGGCCCGCGTCTCTTCGCAGACGGCGAAGATCTGCCCGCCGGTCACGGCCGCGCCGGTCTCCACCTTCATCGTCACGTCCCACAGCCGCTGCGGATCGATGGACGGCGTCTCAACACCCTTGGGCAGGAATGCGCCGGACGTCTCGGCCAGGGCGCGAAGCGGCTTCTGGATGCCGTCGTAGATGTTGCCCAGCAGTCCGGGGCCAAGGGTGACGGACATGGGATAGCCGGTGCCCTCGACGGGTTCGCCGGGGCGCAGTCCCGCGGTCTCCTCGTACACCTGAATGGTCGTGTACCGGCTCTGGATGCCGATGACCTCGCCCACCAGACGTCTGTGTCCCACGTAGACCATTTCCATCATCGTCAGCTCCGTCGCGCCGTTCACGGTGACGACAGGGCCGTTGATCGACCAGATCTTATATGTTTTCACGGTTGATATCCTCATAGGTCAGCGTCAGACCGGCGTTCTCACGGAACCACTGGCGTTTCTGCGCCAGCGCCGTATCATAAGTCGCGTCGAAACGAAGCCGCTTTTCCTCGCAGACGGCCACGAAGCCGCCCAGCCGGATGGCGGGATCGGCCTGCGCGTCAAACGCGCCGCACCGCGCCGCGAGCGTCTTGGCGAGCGGCAGATCCGCGGGGCGCAGCAGCACCGTCAGCGGGCTGTCGCCCGTCCGCGTCCTGACACGCCGCAGCGTCTCCTCCAGACGAACCGGATACGCCTGCGTCTGTGTGAACGCGTCGATGCGCTTCGCCGCCTCGTCAAAGACCTCGTCCTCGATCGCC
>ONWP01000312.1 GCA_900321595.1 uncultured Eubacteriales bacterium | reverse complement strand
TTCGCCTGCGGCACGCCGGCGGCGTCCGCCATGGTGTTCGTGACGGCCTTGTCCATACACATCGCGCTCGACAGGCAGCCGCAGCCGACGTAGGGGATGCCGGCGATCTCCAGCAGACCCTGCATCGTGCCGTCCTCGCCGTTTTTGCCGTGCAGGACGGGGAAGCAGACGTCGATCGGCGTGCGGATGACGGTATCGCCGTCGAAGACCAGCAGCGTCCGGTCGCCGCGGTCAGGCGAGAGCATGGCGGGACGGATCGTCCCCTTCAGCCATTCGTCGCCCGGCAGCTGATCCGCGCCGCCGTCGTACAGGTACCACCGGCCGTCCTTCGTGATGCCCACGGGCAGCACGTCGTAATCCTCGGCCGGGATATGCCGCAGTACGGAGGCGGCGGAGAGCAGGGAGATATCGTGTTCACTGGATACGCCGCCGAACAGCAGCAGTACGCGTTCTTTCATATTATTCAACTCCGTATCGTTCCAAATAGACGGTCAGCACCGCGATATCCGCCGGGCTGACCCCGGAGATCCGCGCCGCCTGCCCCACGCTTTCGGGGCGAACCTTCGCAAGCTTTTCCGCCGCCTCCAGACGCAGTCCGGTCACGCGGCTGTAGTCGATCTCCGCGGGGATCCGCCGCCGTTCAAGCCGGTGCAGCTCGTGCACCTGCGCCTGCTGCCGTTTGACGTAGCCGGCGTAGCGCAGCTCGATCTCCACCTGCTCGCGCACGTCGTCCGGCGTATTGGGGTCGAGCCCCGGATCGAAGGGCGCGAGCGCGAACCGGTCCAGCTGGGGGCGCTTGAGCAGCTCCGAGAGCCGCGCGCCGGTTGCGATCGGCGTCGTGCCGCGGGCGATCAGCATTTCGTTCAGCGCTTCCGACGGGGCGACGACGGTATTTTTGACCCGTTCGAGCTCCCTGCGGATGCGCTCCTGTTTTTCCAGAAACGCCGCGTAGCGCGCCGGGCTGATGAGCCCGAGCTCGTACCCGGTCGGGGTGAGGCGGGCGTCGGCGTTGTCCTGCCGCAGGTAGAGCCGGTACTCCGAGCGGCTCGTCATCATGCGGTACGGCTCGTTGCAGCCCTTCGTCACCAGATCGTCCACCAGCGTGCCGATGTAGCTTTCGGCGCGGTCCGGCTCATAGGGCGGCTTGCCTGCGAGCTTGCGCGCGGCGTTGATCCCGGCGACGAGCCCCTGCGCGGCGGCCTCCTCGTAGCCGGAGGAGCCGTTGAACTGCCCGGCGCCGTAAAGTCCGGGCACGTCGCGGAATTCCAGCGTGTGATCCATCGTCAGGGGATCCACGCAGTCGTATTCGATGGCGTAGGCGTTGCGCATGACGCTGACGTGCTCCAGCCCCGGGATGGTGCGCAGGAACGCCAGCTGCACGTCCTCCGGCATGCTCGAGCTCATGCCCTGCAGATACATCTCCTGCGTTTCAAGGCCGCAGGGCTCGATGAAGAGCTGATGCCGCGGCTTGTCGGGGAAGCGGACGATCTTGTCCTCGATGCTCGGGCAGTACCGGGGGCCGACGCCCTCGATCCTGCCGCCGTAGAGGGGCGACCGGTCGAGGTTTTCCCGGATGATGCGCTTTGTCTCGTCGTTCGTGTAGGAGATGTAGCAGACGGCCTTGTTCTCGGGCGGCTCGCGCGTCTCGAAGGAGAACGGCACGACGCGGTCGTCGCCCGTCTGCACCTCCAGCCCGGCGGTATCCACAGACCGGCGGTTGACCCGGGACGGGGTGCCGGTCTTGAACCGCCGCAGGGGCAGACCGAGCCGTCGCAGGGAATCGGAAAGCCCTGTCGCCGGGAAGATCCCGTCAGGGCCGCCCGGGGTGCAGCTGTCGCCGACGTATATTTTGCCGTCCAGAAACGTGCCGGTCGCCAGGATCACGGCTCTGGCCGTATAGACGGCGTCGAGCTGCGTGACGAGGGAAAACGTGTCGCCTGTCTTCGTCAGCTCCACGATCTGCGCCTGCCGCAGATCCAGGCCGTCCTGCGACTCCAGCGCGTTTTTCATATATTCCTGATAGCGTCTGCGGTCGATCTGGGCGCGCAGGGAATGCACGGCGGGCCCTTTGCCCAGATTGAGCATCCGGGACTGGATGGTGGTCGCGTCCGCGGCCTTGCCCATCTGCCCGCCCAGCGCGTCGATCTCCCGCACCAGATGTCCCTTGCTGGTGCCGCCGATCGACGGGTTGCACGGCATATTGCCGATGAAATCGAGGCTCATGGTGAAGACCACCGTGCGCATGCCGAGCCGCGCCGCGGCCAGACACGCTTCGATGCCGGCGTGTCCCGCGCCGATCACCGCGACGTCGTAATTTCCCGCTTCAAATCTCATGTTTTTTGCTGTTTCTCGATCTTTCTCGTTTGATGATCGCGTCCACCGTGATCCACAGGAGCAGCATCAGCCCGACGCCGGTGAGGACGCCGCAGGCGTCGATGAGGACGTCCCGCGCCTGGCAGGCGCGTCCCTCGACGAAGATCTGATGGATTTCGTCCGTGATCGCGTAGAGCGTTCCGGCGCCGAACGACGCGCCGGCGCTGAGCCGGATCGCGCGGCCGGCGCCCAGGCAGGTGAGCGTCAGCGCGAATCCCAGCGCGGCAAATTCCGCGAAATGCGCCGTCTTGCGCACCAGCTTAACGCTGAAGCGGTATACCCGCTCGGCCTGCTCCGGCGACAGGTGAAACCACGTCAGGATCCGTACGGCGAGCGAATCGGAAAGAAGCTCACTTTGGGCGTTGGACTGTCCCGCGTCGCGGCTGGAGAACCAGAAGATCGCGGCGGCGACCGCCAGCGTCAGGACGAGCCCGATCACAAAGGCCGGTCTGGATCGCATTTCGACAGGATGTCGGCGAGGGCGGCTTCGTCGAAGCACTCGTCCCGGAAGAGGTACTTCCGGTCCTCATCCGTCAGACGACGTATCACGCGGCAGGGGTTGCCCACGGCCACGGTCATATCCGGGATATCCCTCGTGACGACGCTGCCGCCGCCGATGACGCAGCCGTTGCCGACGGTCACGCCGGGCAGGATGATCGCGCCGGTGCCGATCCAAGTGTTGCTGCCGATGACGATCGGCTTGCCGTATTCCCAGCCGGTGTTGCGGCTGCCGGGGTGGACCGGATGTCCCGCGGTGCACAGCGTCACGTTCGGGCCGAACATGCAGTTGTCGCCGATGGTCACCTGCGCGATGTCGAGGATCGTGCAGTTGGCGTTGGCGAAAAGATTGCTGCCGATCTTCAGGTGCGTGCCGTATTCGCAGGTCAGCGGCGGCACGAAATAGACGTTCTCCCCGAAGGTCACGCCCATTTTGCGCAGCAGGCGCTCGGCGCCCTTGCGGTCATACGGCTTGAGGCGGCTGTACTTCTGGGACAGACGCAGTCCGATGTATTGTTCGTTGGTGACGCTTTCGTCCGCGATGTATGCCATGCCTCTATCGCGGCGCTGCCGGTTGGTGAGCTTCATGGGTCACGCCTTTCTCATTATTTCTTTATACGGGGCAGACCTGCTCCAGATGATCCGCCGTCGCGGCGAGGTAGTCGCCTTCGAACAGCTCGATCACGCCCTTGTCGGTCAGCGTCGCCAGATTCGGGTCGATGGGCAGACGGTCGACGTGGGCGATGCCGAAACGCTCCGCGGTCGCGGCGGCGTCGCTCTGCCCGAAGATGCGGTGCTCTTTGCCGCAGTCTGGGCAGCGGAAATACGCCATGTTCTCGACGAGTCCCAGCACCGGGACGTTCATCAGGTTCGCCATCTTCACGGCCTTTTCCACGATCATGGAGACCAGCTCCTGCGGGCTGGTGACGACGATGATGCCGTCCACGGGCAGGCTCTGGAATACGGTCAGCGGCACGTCGCCGGTGCCCGGCGGCATATCCACGAACATGTAGTCCACGTCCTCCCAGAGGACCTCGCCCCAGAACTGCTTGATGGCGCCCGCGATGACCGGGCCGCGCCACACGACGGGATCCGTCTCGTTTTCCAGCAGCAAATTGACGCTCATCACGTCGATGCCGGTGGCGGTCTTCGCGGGGAAGATCAGATGCTCATCGCCCCGCGCCTTCTCTTTGATGCCGAAGGCCTTGGGGATCGAGGGCCCCGTGACGTCGGCGTCCAGGATCGCGGTCTTTCGGCCGCGCCGGTTCATCTGTACGGCCAGCAGCGCGGTGACGAGGCTCTTGCCGACGCCGCCCTTGCCGCTGACGACGCCGATGACCTTCTTCACGCTGCTCATTTCATTCAGCGGATCGAACTGCGGCTCGCGGTCGGCACAGTTGGCCGAGCAGCTCGCGCAGTCGTGCGTACAATCGCTCATGTCTGTATTTCCTCCAGGTATTTTGCTTTCGGTGTGGTGTATCGTTTCAGGCAGAGCAGCAGCTCCGCCGTGGCTTCGGCGTCCGCGACCGCCCGGTGATGGGTCTCCGGGTTGATGCAGAAGTGGTCGCAAAGCGTCGTCAGCCGGTTGTCTTTGGGCTTGGGCATCATGTCGCAGCGGTACCGGACGTAGCGCAGCGTGTCGAAGAGATCGTTGCCGAGGGTGACGCCGCAGGCGAGGACGTATTTTTCCAGCACGCGGCAGTCGAAGGCGAGGATATTGTGTCCCAGCAGGATATCGTCGCCCAGGAAGTCGCAGAAGTCCGGCACGATCTCATCCGGCGTCGGCGCGTCGGCAACCATGTCGTCGGTGATGCCGGTCAGGACGGTGATCATCAGATCGATCGGGTTCTGCGGCCGCACGAACGACGAAAACGTCTCCGTGATCCGGCCGCGCTCCACCCGGACGGCGCCCAGCTCGATCAGCTCCGCCTCTTTGCCGAGACCGGTCGTCTCGATGTCGAAGGAGACGAAGGTCTGAAAGTCCGGCAGCATCCGCTCCCGGCCGGTGAAGGCGTTATTCGTCATGCGCCGTCAGTTCCGTTTCCCGGCCGAGCAGACTTCTGAAGACCCGGACGGAGCCGTGCTCCAGACGCAGGAGCCGGTCGAGCGAATCCGCGAGCCGGTCGGCGTTCACCTTGCCTGTCGCGGATACGAACACGTAGTCGGCGGCCATGACGTTATGCCGCTCCTTCCTGCAGAATTCCAAAACCGGACGGCAGACCTTGCCCGCCCAGATCGGCGTGCAGATGATCACGCGGTCATAGTCGCTGACCTGCTCGTCGTAGGGAAAGAGCAGTAACTCCCGGTTGAACACCGAGCTGCCCAGCGCCTGACAGAAGCCGCCGGTGCCGAACAGGTCGTAGACTGTGTCCAGCCAGAGCGTATCGGCCTCCAGCTCAGCGGCAATGCCGCGTGCGATGCGTTCGGTGCTTCCTTTGCGGGAGTAGAATACCACCAGCGTCTTCATGCGAACTGCCCCTTTATACGATCTATAAAGATTATTATAATCTAATAAAAGACACCTGTCAAGCGCAACGGACGAGATCGGCGTTTTTCCACAGAAACGGCCGGTTTGTCGACGGCGCGGACGAATCGCCGGGACCGGATCGGCCGTTTTTTCCGAACGCCGGAATTTCGGCTTGACTTTTTTCATAAATAGCACATATAATTGATAGCAGAACAAAGCAGGGAGGCAACGTTATGTATGCAAGAGGGATCATACGCTTTCTGGTCTGGGCGACGGCGCTGATCGCCGTTCTGCGCGGAACGGTCTACACAGACACCTTCAAACCGGATACGTTCCCTGTGATCGAGGCGGAGAAATGCACCGTATGCGACACG
>ONWP01000309.1 GCA_900321595.1 uncultured Eubacteriales bacterium | reverse complement strand
CATCTGGCGAAGCGGTGCTACCGGGAGCTGTCCGGCGGACAGCAGCAGCGGGTGCTGCTGGCGCGGGCGCTGTGCGCCGCGGACCGGATCCTGCTGCTCGACGAGCCCGTCGCGGGACTCGACCCGAAGGTCACGGAGGAGATGTACGCGCTGATCCGCGACATCAACAAGCAGGGCATGACCGTCATCATGATCTCTCACGACCTGAACGCCGCGCTGCAGTACGCGAGCCATATTCTGCACATCGGCGCAAGCGTCTTCTTCGGCACGCGGCAGGATTATATCGAGAGCCGCGAAGGAAAGCTGTTCGGGATCGGACACAGCGAGGAGGTGACCGAGGATGTTCAGTAAGCTGATCGAATACAGCCAGCAGACGTTCGTCCAGAACGCGTTCATCGTCGGGACACTCGTCGCGCTTTGCTCCGCCCTGCTGGGCGTGCCGCTGGTGCTCAAACGGTTCTCCTTCATCGGCGACGGCCTCAGCCATGTGGCGTTCGGGGCGATGACCGTCGCGACCGTGCTGCGCATCAAAAACGACATGATCGTGATCCTACCGGTCACAGTCATCTGCGCGATCATCCTGCTGGCGGGCGGACGCGGCCGAAAGATCAAGGGCGACGCGGCCGTCGCCATGATCTCGGTGGGCGCGCTGGCCTTCGGCTATCTGCTCATGAGCAAGTTTTCCGGCAGCGGCAACATTTCGGGCGACGTCTGCTCCACGCTGTTCGGATCCACGTCCATCCTGACGCTGTCAAAGACGGACGTGATCCTGTGCGTCGTGCTGTCGATCCTGGTCACGCTGGTCTTCGTGCTCTTCTTCAACCGCATATTCTCCGTCACCTTTGACGAAAGCTTCGCCGAGGCGACCGGCACGCGCGCGTCCCTGTACAATCTGCTCGTCGCGGTCATCACGGCCGTCATCATCGTACTCGCCATGAATCTGGTGGGATCGCTGCTCATCTCGGCGCTCATCGTGTTCCCGGCGCTGGCCGCCATGCGGGTGTTCCGGAACTTCCGCGCCGTGACGATCTGCGCCGCCGTCTTCTCCGTGGTGTGCGCGATCCTCGGCCTGTCCTTTGCCGTCATGTTCGATACGCCCGTTGGCTCCACCATCGTGGCGGCGGACGTGGCCGGACTCATTCTCTTCACGATCATCGGTAAAATCAGGAGGTCTGCCGCATGAAAAAAGCATTTGTTCTCATTCTGTCCGTTCTTCTCATCCTCGCGCTGACGGCCTGTGTAAAAAAGACCGGAGACGCCGCCGGCGATCCGACGGGCGAAGCCGCCTCTGTGACCGTGAACCAAGCGAAGCCCGTCACCTCACAGACGCCCGTCCCGGCGCAGACCGCGAACGCCGCCGACGCGGCCAACTTCAAGGCTGCCGACTCCAAACCGGTCGAAACGATCATCAATCAGGCGGAGTATCTTCTCTACCAAAATATCTTCTTCAACGACATGGCGGGCGACTACACGAGCAAGCCCGTCACGAAGGAGGGCATTTTCGCCAAGATCGAGGACTACTTCAACAACGTCACGCGCTACTATGTCTGGGGCTACATGGACAAAACCAAGTGCTGCGACTGGCAGTGGGAGCTGAAGGTCCCAGCCGAGCAGGTCGCGGAGCTGCCGGCGCCGGGCTCTGTTATCACCGTGAGCGGCACCTTTGTCGGCGATGAGAACGCGCTGGACAAATACTGGATCACAGAGCCGGTCATTGAAGTCAAAAAGGCCTATGAGAACGACTTCGACGGCATGGATCTGCGCACGCTCGACAGCACGCTCGAACGGGTGCAGATGATCAACTGTCAGCAGTTCCCGGATAAGGTCGCCGGCAAGCAGGTCGCCGTCTACGGCCGGGTGCTCAACATTACCGCTATCCAGCACCCCTATTACGACGGCAGCTGGACGCAGGACGTGGACGCGGGCGATCTGCCGGGCATCGGCACGATGGTCGAGATCGTCGGCACGTTCAAGGACGGCGTGCTGACCGGTACGGTCGCGCTGACGAACCGGTTCTGACAAAAGAAACAATGAGCCGCTCTTCGAAGCGGCTTTTATTGAATGCTCGCACTTGACTTCTTTTGCGATCGATGTGTAATTATTACGAAAAAAGGTGTTTACACACGAATTTTCGTAAAAGAGGCGCGCAGAAATGAATTCGGGATCGTTACAGTCGGCATCCGCAGCTTCCTGTTGGACGAAAACAGTCTGAACCTGTGAGCGCCGATTCCGGATCAGTCCACTGAAACAACAATGATCAAATGCCGGGACAGGATCCCGGCATTCTGTTATCATCGGATCCGCCGCAGGAAATCGGCGTAAACGTTCACCGGGGAATGCATGTCGAATCCGCCGCGGTCGCGCAGAAGCCGGAACTTGAAGTCCAGCAGCTGCGGCGGCACGTCCAGCGCGGCGGCCGCCTCGAAGAACGTCGCGCCGGTCTCCAGCGCGCCCAGCACTGCGTCGTCCGGCAGCAGCAGCTCCGCCGCGAAGAGATTCGCCTCCAGCTCCGTCCGGGTGGAGTCGTCGTAGAGCGACGCGTCCACCAACGGCTCGGTCAGGCGCTCCGCGTGCAGGACGGCGTGTCCCAGCTCGTGCGCCAGGACGATGCGCCGCAGCGGCTCCTCCAGATCGTCGTTGAGCTCGATCACAGGGATCCGGCTGCCGACGAAGCAGAAGCCCTTGATCGCCGTCGGGCCCGTCCCCATGGGGCGCTGCCGCACGACCGCGCCGCAGTACCCGCACAGCCGGTACGGATCGCGCGTGCCGTGGCGCGCGACCAAAGATGCGACCGTCTCGCGGATATACGCGTACGCCATGCGGGCACCTCCCCTCTAACTTGACATTTTAGCACAGGGAGACGCGTTCGTCAAGCACGGAACGGCAAAGCAAAAAGCTCCCGGAACAGATCTCTCCGTTCCGGGAAACGAGTTTGTTTGAACCGTCAGGCTTACTTGCCCTCGTACTTCTTCTTGCCCAGGACGAGCTTGAGCACGAAGAGCGTGCCGACCATCAGGACGACGGCGATGGGCAGGGCGATATACCACTTGCTCACGAAGCCCGCCACGATGTACGCCACGAAGCTCACGCCCGCCACGGTCAGCGCGTAGGGCAGCTGCGTGGAGACGTGGTTGATGTGGTCGCACTGCGCGCCGGCCGAGGACATGATCGTCGTATCGGAGATGGGCGAGCAGTGGTCGCCGCAGACGGCGCCCGCCATACAGGCGGAGATCGCGACGATGGTGATCGGGTCGCCCGCGCTGAAGACGCTCAGAACGATCGGGATCAGGATGCCGAAGGTGCCCCAGCTGGTGCCGGTCGCGAAGGACAGGCCGACCGCGATCAGGAAGATGATGGCCGGCAGCAGGCTCTGGAAGGAGCCGGCGCTGCCCTCGATCAGGCGGGAGATGAAGATCTTCGCGCCCAGGGAGTCGGTCATGGCCTTCAGAGTCCAGGCGCAGGTCAGGATCAGGATCGCGCCGACCATGGCCTTAAAACCGTCCGGGAACGATTCCATGATGTCCTTGAACTTGATGACGCGGCGGCACAGGAAATAGATCACGGCGAAGATCAGCGCGATGAAGGCGCCGTAGGCAAGACCCACGCTGGCGTCGGAGTCGGAGAACGCCTGGATGAAGCCGGCGCCGTCAAAGAAGCCGCCGGAATAGATCATGCCGATGACGCAGCAGATGATCAGCACGATCACGGGGATGATCAGGTCCACGACGCGGCCCTTCGGATTGCTCTGCATGCTCTCGATGGCCTGCTTCGTGCCGGAGGTGAACAGGTCGCCGCGCTCGCGGGCGTTGTCCTCATGCTTCTTCATGGGACCGTAATCCAGACCGGTGACGGCCAGGAAGATCATCATGACGATGGTCAGCAGCGCGTAGAAGTTGAAGGGGATCGCCTGCAGGAACAGGCTCATACCGCTGTCGGCGCCGGCGCCTCTGGCAAAGCCGGCCACGGCGGCAGCCCAGGAGGAGATCGGCGCAATGATGCAGACCGGCGCGGCCGTCGCGTCGATCAGATACGCGAGCTTGGCGCGGCTGATGCGGTTCTCATCGGTGACGGGGCGCATGACGGAGCCCACGGTCAGGCAGTTGAAGTAGTCGTCGATGAAGATCAGTACGCCCAGCGCGATGGTCGCCAGCTGCGCGCCCGTGCGGCTCTTGATGTGCGTCGTCGCCCAGCGGCCGAACGCGGCGGAGCCGCCGGCCTTGTTCATCATGGCCACCAGCGAGCCCAGCAGCACCAGGAACACGATGATGCCCATGTCGTAGCTGTCGGCCAGACTGCCGATGAAGCCGTCGCTGATGACGTGGGTCACGGTGCGCTCGAAGTTGCCGCCGGCGTAGAGCAGACCGCCCACGATGATGCCGATGGCCAGCGAGGAATAGACCTCCTTGGTAATGAGCGCCAGCACGATGGCAATGATCGGCGGCAGAAGTGCCCAGAACTTCGCGTACACCTTCACGTCAGTGCGCACGGTCTCGATGGCGGTGTCGATGTGGCTCTCAAAGGCCGGGTCGGCCTCCAGATTGTCGGCGTAGCCGTCCACATAAGCCTGCGCGCTTTCGAGATCCGTCAGATTGTATTCGACAGCGTCGTCGTCCTCGCCGAGGGTGAAGACGTTCGGATCCTGCGTCGCGGCAGACACCGACGCGGCGTCCGCGGGCGCGGCGGCAGGCGCTTCGGATGCGTCCTCACCGGTCATATGCGCCCATACGGTTCCGAAGGTGAACATGATGGCGCACATCATGAGCACGACAAGGAACCGACGGGTTCGTCTTGTTTTCATGATGGATCACTCCTTACAAAATAATAAAATCACGGCGGGAAGCGGCCGTGACAACATCCGTAGTCATAGATAGCGCTCCACAGGAAACCATGTGACAGTGCGCGAAATTTTCTCCCGCGCCCCAGAAAATACGGGTTCAGGCCGCCCGCATTCCTTCGGCAGGGTCCCCTTTCAGCCGCGGCGTTTGCCTGCAGTCCGGCGGCGTACTCCTGTTCCCTGCGCCTCTACCTTATTTTACAATTGAGATGATAGCACGATGCGCCGGCTTTGTCAACGGAAAATTGCGTGATCGACCGGCAAAATCAGCAAAAAAACGCGCCGGATCTCCGGATTGTTTGACAAGTCCGCCGAAACTTCCCGCGCCGAGGGCGAACCTTTCTTTTCTTAAGATTCAGTTAATAAATCCGTACTACACTTGTCTATTATAGGACAAAAGTTCAACAAAAGGAGTTGTGGGATCCGTGATCAATAAACTGGCGGGCTGGATCACCCGCCATCCCAAGATCGTGCTGCTGATCGCCGTACTGCTGATCATTCCCAGCGCGATCGGCTACTTCACGACAAAGGTCAACTACGATATTCTGTCGTACCTGCCGGAAGACGTGGAGTCTGTGCAGGGCGAGGAGATCCTCGACAAGACGTTCGGCGAGGCCTCAATGAGCTTCGTCATCATGCGCGACCTGACGTGGGACGCCATGGAACAGCTCGAAACGGATATCTCCGGCGTGGAGCACGTCGGCAACGTCCTGTGGCTGGGCGCTCTGACGGATTCGCCCATCCCGCGGGACATCCTGCCCTCCGCGGTGTCGGAGATGCTTTACAGCGCCGACGGCGAAAACACCCTGATGCTGGTGCAGTACACCACGAAGGACACCGAGGAGCTTCTGGACGCCGTCGGTGAGATCAAGCATTTCCTCAACAAGGACATCATGATGAGCGGCATCTCCGCCGTGACGTACGATCTGATGGATCTGACGAATCAGGAGGCGCCCAAGTACATCGCCATCGCCATCGCGCTGGCGCTGGTCGCGCTGATGTTCACGATGGAGTCGTTCCTGCTGCCCTTCGTGCTGCTGGCCGCGCTGGGTCTGGCAGTGATCTACAACATGGGCACGAACTTCGTGCAGGGGTCGATCTCCTTCGTCACGCAGGCCATCGCCGCGATCCTGCAGCTGGCCGTGACCATGGACTACTCCGTCTTCCTCATGGACCGCTACGCGGAGGAAAAGCCCCGCTACGCGACGCGGGAGGCCGCCATGCAGAAGGCGATCGTCGGCACGTTCACGTCGCTGGCCGGCTCGAGCCTGACGACCATCTTCGGCTTCCTCGCGCTGTGCTTCATGCAGCTGACGCTGGGCGCCGACATCGGTCTGGTCATGGCGAAGGGCGTCGTGCTGGGCGTCGTGACCGTGGTCGTCGTGTTGCCGGCGATGCTGCTGCTGACCGAAAAGGCCATCCTCAAGACCCGCAAAAAGAGCCTGATCCCGCCGTTCCACGCCCTCAACAAGGGGACGCTCAAGGCGCGCAAGGTGCTGGCGCTGGTCTTCGTCGGCGTCGCGGTCGTCTCCTTCGTCCTGCAGAAGAACGTCAAGAAATACTATAATATGATGCTCGCCGTCCCCGAGGGGCTGGAGTCCATCGAGGCCCTCGACGTCATGAAGTCCGACTTCAACATGGCTTCGACGCACTTCATCGTCGTGGACGCGGACCTCTCCCCCGCCGACAAGGTCGGCATGGTCAACGAGCTGCAGTCCGTGGAGGGCGTCAGCGGCGCGCTGAGCCTTGAGAGCGTGCTCGGCACGGCGATCTCGCCGTCGATCCTGCCGGAGCAGGTCGCCAGATACTTCATCGCCGACGGCAAGGAGCTGCTCATGGTCAACTCCGTCTACGACGCCGCCAGCGACGAATCCAACGCGCAGGTGGAGACGATCAAGTCCATCATCAAATCCTACGACCCGGGGGCGATCCTCACGGGCGAGGCCGCCATGTACAAGGATCTGATCGCCATCACCGACCGCGATTTCGTCGTGACGAACATCATATCCATCGCGGCGATCTTCCTGCTGGTCGCGCTCATCTTCAAATCCATCTCGATCCCCGCCATCCTGGTGCTGTCCATCGAGTGCGCCATCTGGATCAATCTGGCCATCTGCACCCTGCAGGGCGAGGTCATCAACTTCGTCACCCCGACGATCATCAGCGCCGTGCAGCTGGGCGCGACGGTGGACTACGCGATCCTGCTGACCACCCGCTATCAGGAGGAGCTGCGCCGGGGCAAGGGCAAGCTCGAGGCCATGCAGATCGCCGCCGACCAGAGCCACCGCTCCATCTTCCAGAGCGCGCTGGTTTTCTTCGCCGCGTGCTTCGGCGTGTATCTGGTCTGCGACATCGACATCGTGCGCTCCATCTGCGCCATGCTGGCCCGCGGCGCCGCCATCAGCGCCTTGACGATCATCGTCTTCCTGACGCCGATCCTGCCCGTGTGCGAGGGCCTCATCGAGCGCACCAGCTACCACTGGAGACTGGTCCAGGATCCCACCAGCACGCTGGCGTCGCGCCTGGAGCAGACGCTCCTGCGCAATGAGGAGCTCAAGAAGCTCGCGTACCGGCTGCGCTATGAAAAGAAGGCGTCCCGCGCCGAAAAGAAGGGGAAATCCGCGCCGGAGCGGTGGCTGCAGAACAAGCTGGATAAGACGAGCGCCCGGACGCAGAAGAAGCTGGAAAAGCACCGCGCCATCCCGGTGAAGGCCGATTACGTCAGCGGCACCATCACCTCGCTGGAGGAGGCGCAGGCCGCGACGGCGCTGATCCGGCAGCGCGAAGCGGACGAAAGGACGAAAACGAGTGAGGAGGAGACACAGGATGAATAAAAAATGGCTGCGCGTCGTCAGCATTCTGACCGTCTGCGCGATTCTGGCCGCGGTCCTCGCCGGCTGCGGCAAAAAGAACGAAAACGAGGAGGCTGTCACGGGTGAGGAGCCGCTCTCCCTGACGGATCTGCACTTTACCGACAAGCCCGGCAGCGTCAAGAAGAGCGAGACCGTCTACGTCAATCTGAATCCGGACGGCAGCGTCCGCAAGATCCTGGTCTCCGACTGGCTGCACGCCGACCGCGCGAACGTCGCCGTCGACGATAAGACCACGGTCAAAAACATCTCTGTCACGAAGGGCAAGGCCTCCAAGGCCGACAGCAACGGCGACCTGGTCTGGCAGATGGAGACCAGCGACGTCTATTATCAGGGCGACGGCACGACGCAGCTGCCGCTGGACGTGCAGTACGAATACACCCTCGACGGCGCGCCGATCGCTCCCGCGGAGCTGGCCGGCAAGAGCGGCAAGCTCTCCATCACCGTCAGGGTGAAGAACAATATCACGAAAACCGTGAAGATCGACGGCGAGGACGTGACGCTCTACACGCCGATGCTGTCCGCCGGCGTCATGATCCTGCCCTATGAGCACTTCACCGACATCACGGTCGAGGGCGGCCTGAACGTCGGCAGCGGCACCAACGAGATCGTCCTGATGGTCGGCATGCCCGGCATGAGCGAGAGCCTGGGACTGGCGGATACGGACGGCGTCACCCTGCCGGATACCTTCACCATCACCGCGAACGTGACGGAATTCACCCTCGGCGACTGCTATATGGTCGGCGTGCCGCTGACCAGCGTGAACCTCGACCTGGCGCTGCCCAAGACCATCGAAGACGCCAGAGACGTGCTCGGCAAGCTGTCGAACATGTCCGGCCTGCTGGGCTCCATCGACCCCGACGGCGTGCTGGCGTCCTACCTGACCGACAGTCAGGCGGCGGCGGATCTGCTGAACAATCTGAAGAAGGCCGTGGATCTGTACGACTCCAACAAGGAGCTGATCGGCGCGCTGAGCCAGTTCATCACGCCGGAAAACATGGAAAAGCTCTCCGCGCTCGTCGATTCGCTCAACAACGACCAGACGAAGCAGCTGCTGAACCTGCTGTCGAACGTCCCGGCGCTCAAGACGCTGCTGGGCACGCTGTCCGGCATGAGCGATCAGCTCGCGGACGTGCAGCCGATCCTCGACGGCATCAGCAAGGCGCTGGAGGATCCCAAGGTGGCGTCCGAGCTGGAAAACCTTCCGCAGACGATCGAAACGCTCAACGAGCTGACGAGCTACCTCAAGGAAAACGAGGAGGCGATCTCCATCGTCACGCAGCTGCTGCAGGCCGATGAGACGAAGGATCTGACCGGTGCGCTCGACGAGCTGATCGGCAATCTGGACGTCAGCGCCGGCGAAAACGCGTCCGGCTCCGACGTGACCAGCAAGGCGCTGGTCGAACGGATGTCCCAATGGATGCAGTTCGACTATCCGCTGTACACCGCGGCGGCGGACGGCATGGAGACCTCCTGTATGCTGATCTACAAGACGGATCCGGTGCACTGAACCGGACTTCCTAACTGAAAAACAAAGACAACCGGCGAACAAGCCGGTTGTTTTTCTGTCGCGACGCGCCTGCCGTCAAAGGCCGAGCGCGTAGCCGCCCGCGACGCCCAGCGCGGCGGAAATGCCGATCACGAGCAGCGGATGCGCCTTTTTGAACGCCGCGGCAGCGCTGAGGACAAAGATCCCGGCGCTCAGCAGGAAGGCGGGCGTCCGGCACGTCGCGAGCGACAGCCCGTCCGGGAAGAACACCGCCGCGGCGACGCTCAACAGCGCGGCGCCGATCAGCCCGACCACCGCCGGACGCACGCCCGTCATACAGCCTTTCAGCGCCCGGCTTTCCCGGAAGCGGGCGATGAATTTCGCCGCGAGCAGGATCACGAGGAAGCTGGGCAGCACCACGCCCAGCGTCGCGCAGACCGCGCCGGGGAGCCCGCCGACCCGCGCGCCCACAAAGGTGGCCGCGTTGACCGCCAGAGGCCCGGGGGTGCTCTCGCTGACGGCGATCAGATCGACAAGCTCCCGCTCGCTGAGCCATCCTGCGGCCAGCGCCGCGTCCCGGATCAGCGGCACCATGGCGTATCCGCCGCCGAACGTGAACAGTCCGATCTGCGCGAAGGTCAAAAACAGGTTCAGCCAGATCATCGCTTCTGCCTCCTCGCCGCGATCAGGCTGTATACGAGCCCGGCCAGCGCGCAGCCGGCGATCACCGGTACGGCCGGCAGCTTCAGCAGCGCCGTCAGAACGAACGCGGCGGCCATGACCAGACAGGAGAACCACTTCTTCGGCACCTGCCGGAACATGATCCACAGCGCCCGCAGGATCAGCGCCAGCACACCAGCGCGCACCCCCGCGAACGCGTAGCGCACCGGCCGCAGATCGGCAAAGGTCAGCAGCAGCTTCGACAGCAGCAGAATGATCAGAAAGCTGGGCAGCACCACGCCCAGCGTCGCGCAGGCCGCGCCGGGCAGACCGGCCGTGCGATACCCGATAAAGGTGGCCGCGTTGATCGCGATGGGGCCGGGCGTGGACTCGGCGAGCGCCACGAGATCGGGCATTTCCTCCGCGTCCAGCCAGCCGCGTTTTTCCACGGCCTCCCGCTGGATCAGCGGGATCATGGCGTACCCGCCGCCGAACGTGAAGGCGCCGATCTTTACAAAGCTCAGAAACAGCTGAGCGATCAGCCGCCGGCGATCCCGCATCCCGATCCCCCCTTTCGCAAGCATTGTATCACATGAAAGAATGGTTGACAATAGCTCTATTTTGTGATAGTGTAAATTTAGACAGGATTTTCACACAGAAGGAGCGATCTGTATGTTCAAAAAAGCGTTGTCCCTTCTCCTGACGGCTGTGTTGGCGCTCGGCGTCCTGCCGGTCGCGTCGCTCGCCGCGGAGGGCTGCGACTGCGGCGTCGATCCCGTCATCTTTATCGACGGACTCAACGGCTGCGACCTGATCCGCGACGAAGGCATTCCGGATCAGCAGCGCGTCGCGTTCCCCTTTGACCCCGCAAGGATCGGCGATATCGTCCTCGAAAACCGCGCGGCGATCTGGGATATGCTCGACGTCCGGTACTCCGACGAGAACCGCGACACGGTCATGAACGCGGTGCTGAGCCTCTTCCCGGACGTCGAGATGACGCCGGACGGCGAATCGCTCTACAACATCACCGCGGACTGGCGCCCGGAGACGCGCGACATTCACCGCACCGGCGAATACTTCCCCTACCGGTACGACTGGCGGCTGGATCCCTACGTGAACGCGGCGGGGCTTGAAGCGTACATCGACCACGTCCTGGCGCTGACCGGACACGACAAGGTCGATCTGCTGGCCGTCTCGCTGGGCGGCACTGTGCTGAACACCTATCTGACCGTATACGGCACCGGCCGCGTCGACAGCTGCGTCTGGTACTGCGGCGCGCAGACCGGCGTAAAGATCGCGAGCGACGTCTTTCAGGGGCATATCCGCTTTGACGCGCAGGAGGTGACGTCCTTCCTGCACGAGGCCACGCCGGACAGCTTCGGGTATCAGGTGCTGTCGCTGCTCATGCAGGGCCTCGCCGACATCGGCGCGACCGGCTCGGTCCTGCGGGTGGCCAATAAAATCATGGCGGCCATCGCCGCGGACGGCAGTTTTCGCGACCTGATGCTGCGCTCCTTCGGCCGGATGCCCGGCGTGTGGGCTTGCGTGGACGGCGAGGCCTACGAAAAGGCGAAGGATTTCATGTTCCCGACAGAGGCGGACCGCGCTGAGAACGCCGGTCTGATCGAAAAGATCGACCGCTATCACTACGAGGTGCAGGCGCGCTCGGACGCGATCATGGCGCAGGCGCAGCGCGAGACCGGAAAGATCGCGGTCATCGCCAATTACGGCTACCATCTGGCGCCGGTCGTGCCCGATTCCGACGTGATGAGCGACCGCCTGCTCGATACGGCGCACTCATCCTGCGGCGGAACGTTCGCCCGCTACGGCGACGTGCTTCCGGCAGGCGGCAGCGTCTCTCCCGACCGCATGGCGGACGTTTCGACCGCCGCGTTCCCGGCGTATACCTGGATCGCGCGCGGCCTGTATCACGGCGAACGGCCGCAGGCGATGCGCGAGCTGTTCCGGTTCATCTT
>ONWP01000085.1 GCA_900321595.1 uncultured Eubacteriales bacterium | reverse complement strand
CCTGGACTCCTAAAACCTATACGATTACCTATAACATCGGCACGAACGATCCGCTTGCAGTTTGGGCGGACAACGGCACGCAGAAGGACGTTGTGTTCGACTCCGTGATGACCGACGCAAACTTCCCGACGACAGCGCCTACGCGAACCGGTTACATTTTCGCCGGCTGGAATAAGACGCAGAATCAGACGACGGCTGACTTCGCGCCGGGCAACGCCTACACGACAGCTGCTTCAATCACTGTTTATGCTGTCTGGCAGCCGGTCACTTACACCGCGAACTTCAACGCCGCAGGCGGCACCGCGGCCGCGCAGAAGTCCTTTGACCGCCCGAACGGCTTCACCTTCCCCGAGAGCGAGCGCACTGGCTACACGCTGCTGGGCTGGAAGGTCTCCGCGGGCGACGGCAACTGGAACGGCGACGATGCCGTCTATGCAGCCGGCGCACCCGTCTCCGACAAGTACGGCGACGTGACGTTCGTCGCGCAGTGGGAGGCCAATGAGTACACAGTAACCTATTCCACGGCGGTCGCCGATCCCGCGACGAATCTCGCGGTCACAGTCGAGCCGGCGAGCTTTACGGCGACGTATGACGCCGCGCTCGGCGAGCTTGCCGTTCCGACCCGCGACGGTTTCGATTTCGCCGGCTGGTATCTGGACGCCGCGCTGACGCAGGCGGTGGACAGCGAGACGGAGTTCAAGACCTCCGCCGGATTTACCGCGAATAACAACAACGTCCTGTACTCCAAGTGGACGCCGAAGACCTATCATATCACCGTGCTTGACGCGAGCGGTTATGAGATCGCCGCGCTGAGCCGCGACTACACGCCCGTCGATTCCTTCACGATCGTTCCGCCCGTCATCACCGGCAAGACCTTCGACGTCTGGGTGCAGCGCACCGTGAATCAGGGCAACTGGAGCGAGGGCCGCTACAGCGCCGAGACCGTTTTCGCCGGCAGATACGGCGACGTGACGCTGCAGGCCAACTACCTGGAGGTCCAGTACAAGGCCTACTGGTACAACGGCGATACGCTGATGCAGTTTGAAAACTTCTCGACCGGCGAGATGGTCGACCACACGCTGCACGTGCTCGGTTCTCTGCCTTACGTGACGGTCGTTCCGACAAAGGAATCGACGCCTGAGAAGACGTTCGAATTCGAGGGCTGGTTCGACGCGAACGGCAACGCGCCGCACACGCTGACCGAGGCCGATATCACAAACGGCGACGACACGACGTTCACCTTCTACGCCCGCTACATCGAGCATGACCGCGCGTATACCGTCAACTGGAACGTGACCGGTCTGCCCGGCGCGACCACTTACGCGCCGTCTCAGGTCGTCTGGGGCACCGCGTTCGGCGCGGAGGGCTTCCCCCTTCCCGAGGGCCTGAACACGACCGTTGAGGGATACGACTGTGAGATCAAGGTCGGCGATACCGTCGTCACGGACGCGTACGTCATGCCCAAGAGCGACATCACAGTCGACGTGACGTTTACCGCGCAGGATCGTACGATCGACTGGTACTCTGAAGACGGCAATACGCTGCTTGTCTCCACGGTTCAGAAATACGGCGAGGACGTGCATACGCCCGCGCAGAGCGGAACCGCGATCACCGTGCCCGAGAAGGCCGGCGACAGTAAGTATCAGAGCTATACCTTCAATGATCGCTGGAGCAATCTGGCGCTCGGCGAGCCCGTCAATCTGGGCGTCGTCGCAACGCCTGACGCGAGCGAGCATATGAGATTCTATGTCAGCTATACGCACGGCGATCCTGTCGAATATACCGTAACGTGGGTCATTGCGAGCGACGTTGTGGATCCCGCCTACCGTTCCCGCACGACGACCGTCGGCTACGGCGAGCCGCTGAGCATCAACATCGCGCCGGAGATCCCGGTCGTGGACGGCTACGCCATCATGTGGAATTTCGCTGACGCGCCCGACACGATGCCTGACAGCAACATCACGATCAACGCCGTCGTCGAGGCCGGCAGCTGGATCGTTCGCTGGAACGTCACCGGCCGTCAGGAGGTCATGACGATGGTCAGAGACGGCGAGCAGGCTGTTCCGACCAACGTCTTCACCGATCGTCCCACCGACAGCAAGTACAGCTATATGTTCATCGGCTGGTCCAGCGATCCCGACGCGACTGAGTATGACGAGACGCCCGCAGCCGACAGCTTCTACGCTTATGAGGACGGCGGCGTCAACGAGCTCCCGCTGATCTCGCAGGCCTCTGCGCGCACCTTCTACGCCGTATATCTGCGCACCGCGCAGGAGTACACGATCACCTGGAAGGTCGATAACCGCGTTGTTCAGGTCGACACCGTCGCGTACGGTCAGCCTGTGACCGAGTATGCCGTGCCCGAGAAGCCCGGCAAGACCTTCGTCGGCTGGATCGACGATCTCGGCGCCGAGGTTGAGATCCCCGCGACCATGATCGATAGGGACATCATCGCGAACGCGGTTTACGAGACCACGCGCTACACCTTCCGGTGGTACGCGGACGGCAGACTGGTCGACACCACAGTGTTTGATTACAACGTCAAACCGTTTACCAATGTGACGCCCACTAAGGCGAGCACCGCGCAGTACGATTACAGCTTCATCGGCTGGGCTCTGACGCCTGACGCGACCGCGGCGGACGTGATCCAGTACATGCAGCCCGCGACCGCTGACGGTGAATTCTACGCGGTATTCGAGTCGACGCTGCGCCAGTACAGACTGCGCATCTTCCGCGACGGCCGTGTCGTCTCCAGTGAGACAACCTTCGTCGCCAACGGCGCTTCGCTCGAGGCAACGCTCAACGCCATCATTGAGAATTATCAGCGCAACGGCTACGACGCCAAGTGGACGGAGGTTTCCTTCGACGACGACAACACGTTCATCCAGGGCGCGGACTTCACCGTTGCCGGCGCTGTGATGCCGACGAACAACTTCGATCTGAACATCGCTTACACCGCGAAGAATTACACGATCACCTGGATCATCGACGGCGTGGAGAGCTACACGGAGGTTCCTTACGGCGAGCTGATCACGCACGAGGATCCGACAAAGGCCAGCGACCTGGAATACAACTACACCTTCACAGGCTGGTCGCCCAAGCTCACCAGCAATACCCGCTGCACGGGAGAGGCGACGTTCGAGGCGAACTTCAGCGCGACGCCCAGAGAGTACACGATCACGTGGGTCGGCTTCGGCAAGACCGAGACAAGCACCGCCCGCGTCGGCGCGATCATCAGCTATACCAGACCTGTTCCCGCCAAGGAAGGCCACACCGGCCAGTGGGTGCAGGAGTTTGAGTCAATGCCCGCTGAGGACATCACGATCAACGCTGAATACACGCCGCGCGTGTATCGCGTGACCTGGAAAGCGGACGGCAGAACGCTCTACACCGAGGAAGTCACCTTCGGCGCCGCGATCCCGAGCAAGGAGATCCCCGAGAAGGACGGCTACACCGGCGTCTGGGATAACGAGGTCGAGACGATGCCCGCGAGAAACATCGTCATCACGGCGGTTTACAGTCTGAAGACCTGGGCGATCACCGTTAAATTCGCGACGGACGACAGCTACAACCACGAGGTCACCTACAACAGCACCTACACCGCGAACTTCGTCGCCGCGAACGGCTCGCTGCCTGAGGACATCATCGTCTCCGTCAGCGGCAAGAAGATCGGCGCGAACAACTACACCTATTCCGCGGACGGCTCGTTCGTCCTGAACGCGAACGTTATCACCGGTCCTGTGACGATCGTGGACGCCGTCGAAGGCTCTCAGGTCGTGATCGATGAGATCCGCGTGAACGGCCTGCAGCCCATTGCGGGCAGAACGGCGAAAGCCGGCATGGCCTATCACGTACAGTTCATCGCGATGCAGGGCTACGAGCTGCCCACCGACGTGGACGTCTATATCGACGGCGAGCGTCTGACCAGCGGCTACAGCTACGACTTCAGAACCGGCAGACTCACCATCAACGGTGAAAAGATGTACGGCACGGTGAGAATTGTTCCGCTCGAGCCTGAAAAGAAGCCCGACGCCCCGACCCCGACCGATCCTACTGATCCCGGCAACCAGGGCGGCAGCTCCAGCAGCACCTGCCCGTACTGCGGCAAGGTCCACACCGGCTTCTTCGGATTCCTGGTACAGTTCTTCCACATGATCCTCTACTTCTTCCGCAATCTGTTCGGAAAAGGCTGAGTTGAAACACAAAGAGAGCGCCGGTTCATTCCGGCGCTTTTCTTGTTGAAAGAAATGTGAAAATGTGTTATGATTTGCGTGAGGAAGTGATATACATGGAATTGCGCGAATACGTGGAACAGGTTCTGGCGCCGCGTTTACAGGGAGACGGCGGCTGGATCGAGTTCGCGTCCTGGGACGGGAATACGCTTCATGTGATATTTCGCGGTGAATGCGCCAAATGCGGCATTCTGGAGCGCTGCGTGGACTGGTGCAGATTCCGCATACGCGCGGATCTGTCGCTTGACGCGCAGATCACATATGAACGCAGACGGCCGTATTTTCAGGATGTGTAAGGAGAGACGTTATGGCGCATATTAAAGTGATCAGACGCTCCATGCGTCCCGAGGAATGGAATCAGCTTCGCTTCGGATGGCTGAAACGGCACATTTATGCCGGGCAGTATGAAATAACGCCGATCTTGGTGCGGGACGCGCGGCAGATCAGCGAAGAGACGTACGCGTTTGACCCGGAAGGCGAATACCCGCTCAAACGCGGCGAGCTGTATTTTACGCCGGACGGCACAGCGTTTTTCCGGGCGGATGTGACGATTCCGGCGGAATTCCGATCCGGTCCGCTCTATTTAAAGTGGAAAACGGCGGCGGAGATCATCGTAAAGGTCAATGATCGCTATGCCGGCGGACTTGATCCGAATCGGGAGCGTGTGCGGATCGACACGTATATACAGGGGGATTCGTTCCGGCTGGACGCGGTCGGATACAATCGAAGCAAGCCCGACGACGAGCGCGATCCGTCCGTTATGGCGGTTCGCGGCTGCCGGCAGGTATTCGACGGCGCGTATCTGGTCAAGGTCGATGAAGACGTGCAGTCGCTTGTCTACGATCTGACCGTACTTCTTGATATCGTTCAGAGCGACGCGTTCCCGGAGGACTACAGAGGCTTCCTGACGAGCCGGATCGACAAAGCGCTGGACTGCATCGATTTTGACGATTTCACGTCAGAGGGTGTGAAGGCGTGCGCCGCGTATCTGGAGACGCACGTATTCGCGGATCAGTCCCGACACAGCGGCGGGAAAGTCTGCCTGACGGGGCATTCACATCTTGATATCGCCTATTACTGGCGCGGTATCCACGCCGTGCAGAAAAATCTGCGCACCGTGCTGATCCAGCTTCGTCTGATGGATCAGTATCGGGAATTCAGGTACACGCACACGCAGCCGTATCTTTATGAAACGCTGGAGAAATACTATCCTGAGGTCTTTGACGAGCTTCGGGAAAAGGTGCGGACCGGGCAGTTTGAGCCGGTCGGCGCGATGTATGTGGAACCGGACTGCAATATCCCGAGCGCGGAGTCGCTGATCCGCCAATGCCTGTACGGTCAGACGACCTATAAACGGATGTTTGGCCGCTATGTGAACAACGCCTGGCTGCCGGACGTCTTCGGCAACAGCTGGATCCTGCCGCAGATCCTCAAAAAGAGCGGCGTGGACTACTTCGTGTCCAATAAAATGTCCACGTGGAACGACACGAACCGATTCCCGCACAACAGCTTTATCTGGCGCGGCGCGGACGGGTCTGAGGTTCTCGCGAGCGTGCCGCCGACGCATTTCATCAGCTGGATGGATCCGGCGCAGATCCGGGAAAACATCGACGCCTATCAGGACGCGGATACCGGCGCGGCGACGCTTGTCATGTTCGGGTACGGCGACGGCGGCTCCGGCTGTACAGAGGAAATGCTGGAGCTGCACCGCCGGATCAAGCGGCTGAGCATCATGCCGGAAACGGAGCTGATCGGCGGTCAGGAATATCTGGACCGGGAGCTCGGGCAGAACAGAGATCAGCTTGCCGTCTGGGACGGGGAGCTGTACCTGGAAATGCACAGAGGCACCTTCACAACGAAGGCCGACCTGAAACGGTATAACCGCCGGCTGGAATTCAAATTCCGCGACGCTGAGCTGCTCAACGTTCTGCGCCGCGGCGATAAGCAGCCGCAGATCACCGCGCTTTACAAGCGGTTTCTTGTGAATCAGTTTCATGATATCCTGCCCGGTTCGCATATTCACCCGGTTTATGAAGACGCGATGCGCACATATCGGGAGATCGACAGCGCGCTCGACGCGATCATCGGAAAAGGACAGGCGTATTTTAACAGTCTGAATTTTGACAGGAACGTTCCGTTTTTCGTGCCGGACGCGGAAGGTTCGGACGCGCGGTTCGGCGTGCGGGGGAAATGGGCCTTTAACAGGATCGGCGCGCTTTCTTCGATCGAGCCTGACGCGATTGCGCCTTCCGTCGCCTGTATACGCGTTCAAGACCGGATCGCGGAAACGGCGGCCTTTCGCATCGAATTCGCGCCCGACGGATCGATCGAGCATTTTTATGACAAGCGTCTGGAACAGGATTTCGTTTCCGGCGCGTTTCATAAGCTTCGTCTGTTTGCGGATACGCCGGGCAACTACGACGCGTGGGATATCCTGCCGGGCTATCGGGACAGGGAATATCCGGTCACGGTCGAGGAGCCGCTTCGCCTCGACTGCTGCTGCGGCGGCGTCGCGGTGCTGTCATGCGTGCTGCGGGTCGGGTCTTCCGCGTGGACGCGAAAAATCCGCGTCTTTGCAGATCGCCCTTATATCGAAGTCGAAAATGACGTGGACTGGCAGGAGTCGCACAAGCTTGCCAAGGTGGAATTTGAATGCGCTGTCCTTGCGCGGCAGGCGCTTACCGACAACAGCGCCGGTTATACGCCGCGCGCGACGCATCGCAACACCAGCTGGGAACAGGCGCGGTTTGAGGTTTGCTGTCATAAATGGGCGGATCTGTCAGAGACTGGCGCGGGCGTTGCGATCATCAACCGGGATAAATACGGCGTCGGGTTCTTTGAAAACCGCATCAGCCTTTCGCTGCTTCGGGCGACAGAGCGGCCGGACGTGACCTCAGACCGGGGCAGACACAGGTTTTCTTATCTCATTTACCCGCACGCGGGGGACGCGGTCGCGGCCGACGTCAACCGGATTGCGCTGCAGTATAACGTCGATCCTGTTCCGGCGGAGATCAGCTGTGAGCTTCCGGACGTGCGTCCGCTTTATCTGCAGGCCGTCAAAACGTCGGAGGATGGGCGTATGACGGTCATGCGTCTCAGTGAGCAGGACGGGAAACGCGGCAGGATCCGCCTGAAAGCGCCTGTCAAGCTGCTGGATCTGCTGGAACGGGAACTCGGTGAGACGGATACGCTCGATTACGGTCCCTTTGAGATCCTGACGATCGGCCTGATGACGGACAACGCGTGATTTTTGATCAAAAAAAGAGGAACGCCGCGCGGACGTTCCTTTTTTTATCACGGCCGCAGCAGCGCGAGCAGATCCTCTTTTGAGATCGCGGAGAGATCACCGTCCGCTTCGGACAGGAGATCCCGCGCCAGCGCCTGCTTATCCTGCTGGAGCCGCAGGATCCGTTCTTCGATGGTGCCGAGCATGATGAGCTTGTAGACTGTCACGACCTTCTGCTGTCCGATGCGGTGCGCCCGGTCGGTGGCCTGCTCCTGAACGGCGATATTCCACCAGGGGTCGTAATGGATGACCGTATCGGCGCCGGTGAGATTCAATCCGGTGCCGCCGGCTTTCAGCGAGATCAGAAAGACAGGCGTTTCGTCGCTGTTGAACCGCTCGACCAGCCGGACGCGCTCGCGCTTCGGCGTGCTTCCGGTAATGGTGTAGTACGGGATCTGCTCCCGGTCGAGCCGTTCTTTGATGAGATCGAGCATACTGGTGAACTGACTGAACAGCAGGATGCGGTGTTCGCCTTCGATGGCGCTGCGGATCAGATCCACGCATACGTCAAGCTTCGCGGAGCCGCCCGTGTAATCCTCATAGATCAGCTCCGGGCTGCAGCAGATCTGGCGAAGACGCATCAGATCCGCCAGGATCCGGATCTTGATGCTCCCGGAGCCGTCGGATTCCGTGAGCAGTCCGACGGTCTTCGCGGTCTGCGCGTCGTAAAGCAGCCGCTGTTTTTCTCCCATGCCGGCATATCGGATCTCCTCCAGCTTCTCCGGCAGATCCGTCAGTACGTCCTGCTTCAGACGGCGCAGGATAAACGGCGAGATCAGCCGGACGAGGCGCGCTTTGACGCGCGCGTCGCCGTCGCGGATGATCGGGATCTCAAGCTGTTTTCGGAAGGTTTCATACCCGAACAGGAATCCCGGCATCAGATAGTCGAAGATGCTCCAAAGCTCGCTGAGACGGTTTTCGATCGGCGTGCCGGTCAGCGCGAACCGATGGTCGGCGGCGATGAGCTTGACGCTGCGGGCGGCGGCGGTGTTGTGGTTTTTGATAAACTGCGCTTCGTCGATAAACTCGTATCGGAATCGAAAACGTTCATACTGATCCACGTCGCGTTTCAGCAGATCGTAGCTTGTGATCAGGACGTCCTTCTTTTGCGCGTCAGTCAGCAGGTCGGCGCGGTCAAACTGGCTTCCCGCGATGACGCGCACGTCAAGTTCCGGCGCGAAACGGGCAAACTCCGCCTGCCAGTT
>ONWP01000002.1 GCA_900321595.1 uncultured Eubacteriales bacterium | reverse complement strand
GCCCATGCCGGCCACGTCGCCCACGTTGTCGCCCACGTTGTCCGCGATGACGGCGGGGTTGCGGGGATCGTCCTCGGGGATGCCGGCCTCGACCTTGCCGACCAGATCGGCGCCGACGTCGGCCGCCTTGGTGAAGATGCCGCCGCCGACGCGGGCGAAGAGCGCCATGCTCGACGCGCCCATGCCGAAGGTCAGCATTGCCGCGGTGATCTCGGGTTCAGGCTTCTGGAAGACGAACTTGAGCAGGCAGAGCCAGATCGTGATATCCAGCAATCCCAGGCCGACCACGGTGAAGCCCATGACGGAACCGGCGGAGAACGCCACGCGCAGGCCCTTGTTCAGGCCTTCCTGACAGGCGTTGGCGGTCCGGGCGTTGGCAGCCGTAGCGATCTTCATGCCGATGAAGCCGGACAGTCCGGAGAAGAGGCCGCCCGTAAGGAACGCGAAGGGCGTGAACCACGTGAGGAAGCCCAGCGCGGCCATGACGCCCAGCACGACGACCATGACGGCAAAGAAGATGCCGACGATGCGGTACTGCCGCTTCAGGTAGGCGTTGGCGCCCTTGCGGATGGACATGGAAATGCGCTTCATCGTGTCGTTGCCCTCGGAGAACTTCAGCACCTTTTTCGCGGTGAAGACGGCGAAGAGCAGCGCCAGGATCGACGCGCACGCGGTCAGCGCAACGATGAGCGCCTGGCCCGTGGTCGAGGTTAAATCCATACAAATACCTCCGAACTATAGGGGATCGCTCCCCCGCAGGAATAACGCAGCGGCAAGCAAATGGTCGATAAACTTCGGAAAGAAAATTGAAAAAACGACATTCTATACACGAATGCCGCCGAAGAAAGCGCGATGCTCATCCGATACCGCAAGCTGTGGTGTTAAAATACCATATTTTCAGGCTAAAATCAAGAGTTTGAGGGACATTTTTACGCGTTTTACCCGACTTTTTCGGAATCGATCACGCAGACCGATCACAGATCAAAGCATTTCTGCAGGGCCTTGTACTCACCCAGCACCAGCAGCGTCTTGTCCTGCGTCAATACGGTGTCCGGCGTGACGGTCAGCTCCATGCGGCCGTTCTGCTTGAGGGCCATGATATTGACGTGATACTTTTTGCGCACCTCCAGCTGTCCGACGGTCTTGCCCAGCCAGTGCTTCGGGATCGTGACCTCGAAGATCGCGTGGTCGTCGTCGAGCTCGATATAGTCCAGGATATGATTCGAGCCGTAGCGCACGGCCGTCCAGCGCGCCATCTGCCGCTCGGGATACACCACCTCGTCAGCGCCGTTGCGCAGCAGGAACTTCGCGTGCACGTCCCGCTCCGCCCGGGCGACCACATACCGCGCGCCCATCTCCTTGAGCAGCAGCGTCGTCTCCAGCGAGCTCTGGAAGTCGCCCGCGATGGTGACGATGCACAGGTCGTACCCGTCCACGCCCAGCTCGTCGATGAAGTCCTCGCTGGTGCTGTCGCCGATGCGTGCGCCCGTCAGATAGGGCAGCGCCTCGTTGACGCGCGTCTCATTGAGATCCACCGCCATGACCTCGTGCCCCATCTCATTGAGCTGCATGGCGGTATGCCGGCCGAAACGGCCCAGTCCCACAACCAGGATCGATTTCATTTTTCTTCCTCCCCTTATCCCACGGTGATGCGCTCCTGCGGGAGCCTCGATACGTTTTTGTCGACTGTCGTCGCGGCGTAGATCAGCGTCAGCCCGCCGACGCGGCCGAAATACATCAGCACCATCAGCACGATCCGCGACGCCAGATGCAGCTGCGGCGTCAGGCCGAGCGTCAGTCCCACGGTGCCCACGGCGGACGCCGTCTCAAAGAGGCACACGTCCATGGGCAGCCCTTCACGCGCGCTGATAAAGACCCCGGCGCAGAAGAACAGCATCAGATAGATACAGATGAGCGACGCCGCGTTGCGCACGGTGTCCGCGTCGATGCGTCGGCCGAAGATCTCCGGGCTCGGCCTGCGCCGGGCGGCCGCGATCGCGTTGAGCACAAGCACGGCGACGGTCGTCGTTTTCAGACCGCCCGCGGTGGAGCCGGGCGAACCGCCGATCAGCATCAGACCGATCATGACCGCCCGTCCGGCGGGACTCATGGCGGACAGATCCGTCGTGTTGAAGCCGGCTGTACGCGGCGTGACAGCCTGAAACAGCGCGTTGAGGATGCGCTGCCCGAGCGGATCCGCGCCGTATTCAAAGAAGAAATAATAGACGGCCGGCAGCAGGATCAGCACGGCGGAGGTGATCAGCGCGACCTTGCTCTGCAGGCGATACCGGCGAAAACGCCATTTATATTTCACCACGTCTTCCCAGGTGAGAAACCCGATGCCGCCGATCACGATCAGCAGGATCAGGACGATCTGCAGATGCGCCGAATGCACGTAGCCCGTCAGCGAAGGGAATCGCGCCGCCTCGCTGCCCAGCAGGTCAAAGCCCGCGTTGCAGAAGGCCGAGACCGCGTGAAAAACGCTCAGCCAGATCCCGCGCAGCCCGTAATCCCGGCAGAAAAGCGGCAGCAGCGCCAGCGCGCCGACCAGCTCAAACAGCAGAACGCAGCGCAGCACAAATTTGATCAGACGCGTCACGTCGCCGACCTTCGGCGCCGAAATGGAATCCTGCAGCGCGGATTTCTGGCGCAGAGAAATGCGTCTGCCCGACAGCAGTCCGACGCTGACGGCCACGCTGACCACGCCCAGGCCCCCGATCTGGATCATCAGCAGGATCAGCGCCTGCCCGACCGCGGACCAGTGCGTCGCCGTATCCCGGACGACCAGCCCCGTCACACAGACCGCCGAGGTGGCGGTGAAGAGCGTATCCGGAAACGGCGTCACGCGCCCGTCTCTGGCGCAGAAGGGCAGCATCAGCAACAGGGCTCCGATCAGGATCACACCCGCGAAGCCCATCAATATGATTTGAAAGGTCGATAGGCGAAACCGCCTGCGTTTTCTCGTTTTCATAGGTTGACTATACCATAACGCCCGCCATAATGCAACCGAAAAAAGGTTTCCGACGTGAAAAACAGAACAAACAGCCCCGCGCTCAGGTCTCGTCCTCCGCCGCCAGCGCGCGCAAAGTGCCGCCGGTCAGACGGTAAACGGTCCAGTCGTCCATCGGCGCCGCGCCGAGAGACAGGTAAAAATCCACGCTTGGCCGGTTCCAGTCAAGACAGCTCCACTCCAGACGGCCGCAGCCGCGGTCGACGGCGATCGCCGCCAGACGGCGCAGCAGCGCCTTGCCGTATCCTTTTCCGCGAAAAGCCGGCTGCACGTAAAGATCCTCCAGATACAGCCCTGCGCGGCCGAGAAACGTGGAGAAGTTGTGAAAGAACAGCGCGAACCCGACCGGCCGCCCGTCTTCACATACAAACAAAACCTCCGCCTTTTGCTTCTCAAAGATCCATTCCCGCAGCAGCTCCGGCGTCGCGACCACCTGATCGGACATGCGCTCGTACGCGGCGAGCTCCCGGATAAACCCCAAAATCTGCGCGCAGTCCGCTTCCCGCGCGT
>ONWP01000340.1 GCA_900321595.1 uncultured Eubacteriales bacterium | reverse complement strand
GGCCGGGATCGATCTGGAGGACGCGCTGCGCACGCACGGCACGTCGGAGCCGCTCTGGCGGCTCGGCTGCGGCGTGGCGGCGGCAGCAAATGTCTCCGCGCTCGATCTGCGCGTGATTTTGATTCAGGAATAAATTTATAGATATCGACAGAAGGAGTGACAGAAAAATGGCAGGAACAGAGATCCGCTCCATTACGGCAAGACAGGTATACACGAACCGCGACAACCCCGGCGTAGAGGCCGTGGTCACGACGGAAAACGGCGCGACGGGCCGGGCCATGTGCACGTCCGGCATTTCCATCGGCACGCATGAGATCCATTTTGACTTCGACGGCGGCGAGCGCTTCCGCGGCAAGGGCGTTCTGGGCGCGGTGCGGAACGTCAACGAGATCATCGCTCCGGCGCTGAAGGGGCTGGACGCGGCCAACCAGCGGCTGATCGACCGCACGATGCTCGATATCGTCCCGGACGCGAAGGCAAAGCTCGGCGGCAACGCGACGGCGGCCGTCTCCGCGGCTGTTTTAAAGGCGGGCGCGGCGGCGCTGGGCATCCCGCTTTACCGGCACATCGGCGGCGCGAACGCGATGTATCTGCCCGTTCCGGGCGTCGCGATGGTCGCGGGACATGAGCGCTACGGCGGCGGCATCACCACCCCCGGCGGCAAGCCCACCATGTCCGTCATGTGCTTCGGCTTCGACACGTTTGCCGACGCCTCCTACGCCTGCTGGGATATCCACACCCGCTGGGCCGAGAAGATGGACAGGCGCTTCGGCGGCGCGCCGAACATCCGCGATTTCATCGTCGTGCCGGAAGGCGTGTTCAAGTCCGACGAGGAGATCTGGGAAGCTATGACCGAGACGATCATCGAGGCGGGCTATGAGGGAAGAGCCGGCTTCCAGATGGACGTTGCGACCGACACCTATCACAACAAGGAAGACGGCAAATATTACGGCCTCTTTAATAACCAGCCCAAGACGAAAGATCAGCTCTACGAGTTCTATCTGCATATCATCAAGGAGTTCCCATTCATCATTTTGGAGGACCCGTTCAACGAGGACGATTATGACACGACCGCGGCTCTGACGAAGGATTCCGGCATCCAGATCGTCGGCGACGATCTGTTCACGACGAACATTCGCCGCGTGGCCTATGGCGTGACGAAGGGCGCAGCGAATACGATTTTGCTGAAGGTCAACCAGATCGGCACGATCTCCGAGGCGCTGGAGATGATCCAGTATGCGTACAAATTCGGCTACGCCGTCATGCCGTCGGATTCCAGAGGCGAGGGCGAAGCCATCGCGGATTATGCTGTGGGCATCAACGCCGGCTCCGTGCGCGAATGCGGCATCGGCCCGCGAGCGAACCGGTTCATGGAAATTGAAGCAGAGCTCGGCAAGACCGCGAAGTTCCTCGGCGCGCGCGGTCTGAAGGGCTTTAAGAACCAGCAGCGCGCGGACGCGCTGGAGAGAAAGGAGTAAGCGGGATGTATCAGCAGTACATTAACGGAAAACTGGTAGACGGTCTCGGAAAGCCGCTGGACGTGCTCGACCCGTCGACCGGCGAGGTCGTCGGCACGGTCGGCTCCGCGAACGCGGCGCAGGCGCAGCAGGCGCTGGACGCGGCGGCGGAGGCGTTCAAGACCTGGTCGAAGACCCCTTTGCAGACGCGCATCGACTGGATGCTGAAGCTCCGCGAGGCATGCCTTGCCGAGCGCGAGACGCTGGTCGAGCTGGTCAGCCGGGAATCCGGCAGAACGTATGCGCTGGCCTGCGGCGACTTTGACTGGTGCATGACGAGCTTCCAGTATTACGCGGAGGAGGTCAAGCGCGTCTACGGCACGTCCTTCCCCAACGCGGCAGGGACGTATGGCAGCGGCTATCATATTGTCGAGCGCCGCCCGATGGGCGTTTCGGTCGGCCATCTGGCGTGGAACTACCCGCTGGGCAACGCGGGACTCAAGATTGCGCCCGCGGTCGTCTCCGGCTGCTGCTGCATCATCAAGCCGTCGAGCCAGACCCCGCTGGCCACGCTCTATCTCGGCGTGATCGCGGAGAAAATCGGCTTCCCGGCGGGCGTCATCAACATCATCTCCGGCCCGGCCGCAGAGGTGGGAAAGACGCTCAACTCCAGCAGCATCCCGAAGCTCATTACGCTCATCGGTTCGAGCGAGACGGGCCTGCAGATCATGCGCGAGGGCGCGACATCCGTAAAGAAGTATTCCTTCGAGCTGGGCGGCAATGCGCCGGTCATCGTGATGCCGGACGTGGATCTGGACGAGGTTGCGGCGAATATCGTGGCGAAGAAGACCGGCTTCGCGGGCCAGACGTGCGTGAACTATAACCGCATTTATGTGCAGGAGCGCATCTATCCGCAGCTGTGCGAAAAGGTCGCGGAAAAGCTGCGCGCCGTGAAGCTCGGCCAGTGGAAGGACGAAGGACAGGTCATGGGGCCGCTGATCAACAAAAAGGCGCGCGACCGTATGCTGGAGCTGGTGGACGACGCGGTGAAGTCCGGCGCGAAGCTCGTGATGGGCGGCGAGGTGCCGGAGGAATTCGCGAAGGGCGCGTACATGACGCCCGCACTGCTGGTGGACGTTACGGACGATATGCGCGTGAGCAGGGAGGAAATCTTCGGGCCGATCATCC
>ONWP01000355.1 GCA_900321595.1 uncultured Eubacteriales bacterium | reverse complement strand
GGACAAAGCCGTCCTCTCCCACATGGGTCGCGATGACGCCGACCTCGTCCATATGCGCGTCGAACATGACCTTGCGCGCTTCCTTCGACTGCCCGGGCTTGTAGGCGATCACGCTGCCCAGCGCGTCCGTCCGGTATTCGCATTTGCCCTCAATATGTTCCGTAATATACGCGCGAACGGCGTCCTCCGCCCCGGAAACGCCGGGCAGAGCGCACAGCTCCCGCACGTAGCGCATGAGTCGTTCCATCGTCAGTCCTCCCCCATGATATACGCCGCCAGCAGCAGCGCGACGGCCTTTACGTCCTCCACGTCGACGAGCTCCGCCTGCGTGTGCATATTCCGCTGCGGAATGGATACGAGCCCCGTAACGACGCCGCAGCCGCTCCCGGCGATGTCGTCGGCGTTGGTGCCGGTGGAGCCGGACGCGACCTCGAGCTGATACGGGATGCCGTTTCGCTCCGCCGTGTTCACGAGCCTGCGGCTCATCTCACGCGACAGCGACGGGGAGAAGCAGATCATGGGCCCCGCGCCGAGCTTCCCGGCCTGATGCGGCGCAACGCCGTCCTGCACCGCGAACGACACGTCCACGGCGATGGCCTCCGCCGGCTGAACGGCGAAAGCGCCCGTCCCCGCGCCGGGGCCGCCGGTCTCCTCCTGCGCGCTGAGCATGACGGTCACAGCGCGTCCGCAGCCGTTTTCCCGCAGGATGTCCAGCGTCCCGAGCAGCGCCGCCACGCCCGCGCGGTCGTCCAGCGCCGCGCCGGTCAGACGGCTGTCGGAGAGGAACCGGGGACTGCCGTCCACGGTGACCGCGTCGCCGACCGAAATGACCGCGCGCGCCTCTTCCTGCGTCATGCCCACGTCGACGAACAGCTCGTCAAACTGCGGCGCCTTGTCGCCGTCGCCGTCCTTCATCAGGTGCGGCGGCACCGACGTGATCACGCCGGGCACGTCCCGGCGGCCGCGCACCGTGACGGCAGAGGCGCACAGGACGCGGCGATCCATGCCGCCGACCTTGTCAAACCGCAGGAACCCCTCCGGCGTGATCTCCGTGACGATCAGGCCGATGCGGTCGGCGTGCGCGTCCAGCAGGATCGGCGCGCCCTCGCCCGGCACCTCGCAGATGAGAGACCCCACCGGGGTCTGACGGACCGCGCCGAACGACGCCAGCTCCTCGCGGAGATCGAGCGACGCTTCCCGGCCGGTGATCCCGTCCCGGCCGCACAGCCGCTCGCACAACGATGCAATATTCAAGATACTCGCTTCCTTTTCGCGTATTCTGCTGTTATCTTATCATATAATACCGAAAGACGCAAGCCGGCAGGCCCGATTCGCGCCCGTTCGAGCCGGGGAACAAAAAACAGGGCCGCCCGACATGGCAGCGGGACAGCCCTGTATACGAGGATGTACGGTTTAAATCGACGTTTCAAGCTTTGCAGAATAGCGCAGGATCTTCCGCGCCTCGGCGGCCGTGATTTTTCCGTCGCCGTTCAGATCGACGCACGCGAAAGCCGCGGGTTCAAGCGTTTCCAGCCTCGCGGAAGCCCGAAGCGCGAGCCGCGCGTCCCGCGCCGTGACCCTGCCGTCGCCGTCCGCGTCGCCGCGCGTGCCGCTTCCCGCGGGCTCCTGCACGTCGGGCAGCTCCAGCGCCGGCGGTTCCGCCGGAATGACCGGCGCGCCGTCCGCAGGCGCGGGGTAGGCTTCGTCCCACTCGATCAGGAAGCCTGTTTCGGCGGCCGCGTCCGCCTCCAGCGCGACCCAGGCGCCGCCGTCGCGCAGCAGCGCCGCGCTCTGCCCGTCGCCGGGCTGACCCTCCGCCCAGTTGACGTAATCCGTCTGCTCGCCCGTGGTCCAGGCAAAAGCGCCGTCGACGCGGGCAAAGCCGATCCGGCAGCGCGCGCCGGCCGCTTTTCCGTCAAGCAGCGAGCTCACGAACGCCTGCTCCTCCGGCGTCGTGACGCTGGCCAGATGGCCGCCGCGTTCCTGCGCGTAGGCCTGCGCGTCCGCCAGACTGAGCGGTGCGTCGACCGCGAGGTAATAGTGCCCGCCGAATTCGCCGCGCGGATCGTCCGGCGTGTTGACCGCGGCGATCAGGCTCTTTTCCGACTCGCCCTTCGCGTTCACGGCGGAAACGGTCAGCTCATACGTCGAAGCGTACCGGATCCCCGCGACGGTGAACGCTGTTTCGGTGATCGGCGCGGCGTTGGCCTTCACGCCGTTGCAGTAGACGTTGTACGCCTGCGCGCCGTCGACCTCGGACCATCTGAGCGCGATGCGCCCGCCGTCGTTTTCACTGACCGACACGTTCGCCGGACGCGCGGGGACGAGCTCGTCCGACGGCGTCCACTTGGCGTAAAGCGTGGTGTTCTTCGTTACAAATGTGTTTTTGAAATCCCAGGGCTTCGTGCACGCGCGGTCCGCGTACCAGCCGCCGAAGACGTAGCCCAGCGCGACCGGCGCGATCGGCTCGATCACGTAGTCGCCGGCCGAGGACATGATCTGGTCGTCCGTCGGCGAAGTGAAGACGTCGTCGTTGTTGTTTTTGAAATCGACCACGACGGGAACGAACGTGCGCGCGCCGTCTTCAAAGCCGGCTTTGCCCGCGATCTTCCGGATCGTCCGGCTGCCGCCGGATTCGCTGAACAGTCCGCTTCCGACGCTGTTCGGGTAATCCCCGGCGAAGTACACGTCGTTGAGATTGCCCACGCCGCCGAAGGCCGATACACCCAGGCTCGAAACCTTGAACGGCACCGTAAGCGAATCAATGGCCGTGCCCCGGAACG
>ONWP01000270.1 GCA_900321595.1 uncultured Eubacteriales bacterium | reverse complement strand
CTCGATGGGCGCGTCCGACGTGGTGCGCCGCGCCGTCGCGAAAAAGCAGGCAGACGTGCTGGAGAAGCAGAAGCAGTATTTCCTTTACGGCTCCGACGGTTCCGACGGATCGAGCCCCTGCGACGGGTGCATCAAGCGCGGCATCAGCGAGGAGGCCGCCACCGCGATCTTCGAGGATATGGCGTCCTTCGCGTCCTACGCGTTCAATAAATCGCATTCTGCGGCGTACGCCTTCGTCACGTTCCAGACCGCCTGGCTGCGGTGCCATTATCCCAGAGAGTTCATGGCCGCTATGCTCACCAGCGTCCTTTCCAACACGGACAAGGTCGTGGCGTATATCGCCGAGTGCGGTTCGCTTGGCATCGCGGTGCTGCCGCCGAACGTAAATATCTCCGACGAAAACTTCACCGTTGACGGCAACGATATCCGATTCGGTCTGCTGGCGGTGAAGAACGTCGCCACCTCCTACGTCTCTCTCATCATTCAGGAGCGGCAGGAAAACGGGCCTTACACCTCCTTCTACAACTTCTGCAAACGCACCTACGGGCCGGAATTCAACCGCCGCAGCGTGGAATCGCTGATCAAAGCCGGCGCGCTCGACGGCATGGGCGCGAACCGCAACCAGATGATCAATATCATCGGCGAAGTCGTGGACGGTCTGGAGACCGACAAGAAAAAGAGCGTATCCGGCCAGATCGGCTTTTTCGACATGAGTCAGGAGCTGGCGGAGGCAGCGGAGCCGAAAATGCCGGATCTGCCGGAGTATTCCGAGAAGGAGCTTCTGCAGTTTGAGAAGGAGTCCACGGGCATCTATATGTCCGGACACCCGATGACGGTCTATCAGCCCTACGCGAAGCACATCCACGCCGCGCGGATCACGGATCTCATCTCCTCCGAACCGGGAGATCCCCAGTCGCCGTACAAGAGCGGCGACAAGGTGCGCGTTCTGTGCATCATGGCTTCGGTCAAGAAAAAGATCACGAAGACGAACAAGACCATGGGCTTCCTGCAGTGCGAGGACGTGACAGGCTCGATCGAGGTGGTCGTCTTCCCGAAAAAATACGATGAATACACAGATCTGCTGCGCGAGGACAACGTGGCTGTGATCGAGGGCCGTCTGGAGCTTTCCGACGACGAGACGCCGAAGCTGACGCTGGATTCGCTGGAGCTCTGTCCGCCCGCCGATCAGATCCGCATCGACCGGCTGGCGCCTCCGCCCCCGCCGGATCACAGCAAATTAAGACGCGCGCAGACGACTGTTCAGCCGCAGCCGGCGCCGCCGGCGCGCAACAGCGCCCCGGCACGGCCGCAGCAGCCCGGCAAACGGCTCTTCCTGCGGTTCCCGGCCGACAGCGCGCCGTCTGTGCAGACGGCGGTCGCGATGGTCCGGTCAAAGCCGGGCACCACGCGCGTATTCTTCTATTTCGAGGATACGAAGCAGTATAACATGCAGACCGGGATCACCGCATCGGTCACACGGGAGCTTTACACACAGCTCGCGGATCTGCTCGGACAGAAAAACGTTGTGCTCAAGTCTTGACAAGCCGGCGAAAACCGTTTATTATAAACTCTCAGAAACGCAATTTGGAGGATTTTATATGAAGAGAATCGCAGTCCTGACCTCCGGCGGAGACGCGCCGGGCATGAATCCCACGATCCGCAGCATCGTGCTGACGGCCAAGGCGCACGACATCGAAGTCATTGGCGTTAACCGCGGATACGTCGGCCTGATGGAGGGCGATCTGCGTCCGCTGGACGTTTCGGACGTCGCCGATATCGTCGATCGCAGCGGCACCATTCTGTATTCGGCGAGAAGTCACGAATTCCATACCGAGGCCGGCATGCAGAAGGCGCTGGCGGTCTGCCGTGAGAACGGGATCGAGGGTCTGGTCGTCATCGGCGGCAACGGCTCGATCATGGGCGCGAAGGATCTTTCCGAGCGCGGTCTGCCCTGCGTCGGCGTCACGGGCACCATCGACAACGACATCGGCTGCTGCGACTACACGACCGGCTATGATACGGCGCTTTCCACCATCGTCGATATGATCGACCGGATCACGGATACGACAAGATCCCACTGGCGCTGCGCTGTGGTCGAGGTGATGGGGCGCGACGCCGGTTATCTGGCGCTCAACGGCGGCATCGCCGCAGGCGCGACGGCGATCCTGATCCCGGAAGTGCCCTTCGACGTGGAGAAGGACGTGATCGACCGCATCAAGGCCGCCAAGGCCAAGGGCAAGAACTACTTCGTCGTGGTCGTCGCGGAGGGCTGCAGCAAGCAGGTCGAATCCGTACAGGCGCTGGCGAAGCGCATCGAGGCTGAGACCGGCGTCGAATCCCGCGCGACTGTGCTGGGACACGTACAGCGCGGCGGCTCTCCGACGCTCAAGGATCGCGTGGTCGGCACCCGGATGGGCAACTACGCGGTGCATCTGCTGATGCAGGGGATCGGCAACCGGATGGTCGTCATTCAGAATGACGAGATCTCCGACATGGATATCCTCGAAGCCAACAGCATCACGAAGACGCTGGATCGTTCACTGTATGATCTGGCGATGGAAGTCTCCATCTGATCGGACAATAAAAAAAGCCGAATGCAGCTCTGACAGCCGCATTCGGTTTGTTTTTTACTGCGTTACAGGTTTTCCCAGTCGACGCGCTCGTCCCGGTAGAAGAATTCACGGTCGTGATCTCCGACCGGCCGCCGGATCCGGCAGGGGACGCCCATCGCCAGCATGCCGTCTGGAATATCCTTCGTGACGACGCTGCCCGCGCCGATGACGACGTTTTTGCCGATCGTCACGCCGGGCACGATGATCACGCCCGCGCCGATCCATGTGTTTTCGCCGATGTGAACGTCCTTGTTGTACTGGTAGCCCTTCGCGCGCAGCGCGGGGTCGATCGGGTGATTCGGCGTCGCCACGACGACGTTCGGGCCGAACATCACAGCGTCGCCGACATAGATGTGTCCGTCGTCCACCAGCGTCAGATTGGAGTTCGCGTAGATGCCGCTGCCGAAATGAACGTGCCTGCCGCCCCAGTTCGCGTGAAACGGCAACTCGATGTAGCAGTTATCACCGCATTCGGCAAAGACGGCTTTCATATACGCTTCCTTCGCCGCGAGATCCGAGGGCTTCAGCCGGTTGAATTCCCACAGTTGGTCCTGAAGCGGGAACTGTTCCTCCATGATCTCGGGGTCTCTGGGGTCGTAGATGAGACCGGCCTCCATCCGTTCGTATTGGGTCATGCCGCTCACCAATGCTTCGCGCCGCATTCGCAGTAGCGCTTGTCCTTGATGTTGAACAGCCGCCAGAAGAACACGCCGATATTCCAGAAGAACTTCCGGATCCCGGTGCTGTGACAGTTGCAGTCGCAGGTCTTTACGCTGTCCGCGCCGTCGTAATCGGAGTACATGGCGCTCACCCAGTCGATGATGCCGTAGGGCGCGGTCAGCGTCACGGGCTTACCCGAGAAGGTCGTCGTCTCCATGCCGTACATGTCGTCGCCCTCAAGCGTGAACATATCATAGGCGGCGATGTGGAACAGCTTATGGTTGGAATTATCCGTGTCGGAACCCGTCGGGGTCATCACGTCGCCGGAGATCGTGGAAAACCGGCTCACGTCCGCGATGGAGCTCGCCGTGCCGATGCGGCGGACGATGCTGCGCACAGTCGTGTAAAGCGCGTAGGTATCCTTCTTCGCCGCGATGATCCAAAGCGGGATATCCGCGATCTGGCGAACTTCGGAAGCGGTCGGATCGTAATAGGGCCCGATCAGAACACCCGCGCTGAACCGGTTCGGGTAAGCCGCGAGAAGCTTGACTGCCGCCCGCGCGCCGATGCTCCAACCCAGGATTATGATGCGCCGGGTATCCACGTTATCCGCGAACGTGGCGATGAAGTCGTCGATCGCGGCCTTTGCCGGCGCGACGGTGCTTTCGCCCCAGTAGTTGAGATCCTCCTCCGGCGAGCGCAGCGCCAGCATGAACGCGCCTTCCCCGTCACGGAAGCGCGCCTGCATCTGCGCGCTGGTCCAGACGCAGAAGTCGTTCGCCTGGATCTGTCTGCCCTCATAAGCGCCCTGTTCGCGGCCGTGGAAGAATACGACCAGCGGATACTTATGGTTGTCGGATTTGCCGACAGGGGAGTAATAGCGGTAATCCAGCTGCTTGCCGTTTACCTCGGGGCCGACGCCGCGCTTGTACTGCGCCCGAAGCGCTTCCAGACCCGCGGAAAGCGGCCTTGCCGTCGCGCGATCCGTATTGTGTGCGGCCGGTTCCTCCGCCGGCTCCTGTACGCCTGTCGCATCTTCGTTGCCGGCTGCGTCCTGCGCCATGACAGGGATCGCGAGCGGGGAGCTGATCAGCAGTACTGCGATGAGCAGAAGGCTGAGAATACGTTTTTTCAAGGTTATCGCCTCCGTTTCTTTTATTATACTACTTATCTTTTTCTTGTCAATATCGTTGACAAATCGCGTGTTTAGTGATAATATTTTTGTATAGAATGCGGTTTCGCAATTAAACGGAGGCGATATCAGTGAAAAAGAAAGCAATCGTTTCGATTCTCCTGTGCCTGACGCTGGTCTTCTGCGGCGTGATGAGCGCTTTCGCGGCGGACAGAACGCCGGAGGACATCGCGGCGGACGCCAGAATGATCCCCGTGACGCTGGACGACGGACGGGATACGATCTACATCCGCATTGCCATCGAAGGCGAGCCGGAGATCCTGAAGCTGTCCACCTGCATCAAGGTCGCGCGTCTTCTGTACGAGCGGCAGCAGGCTGAATACGGCGACTCGGATCTGGCGCTGATGAGCGAGCGGCACATCCTCGGCGAGCTGACCATGCACATGATCGCGTACTGCCTGTTCAAATCTCTTGGCGGCGCGGAAGAGGGAAGCCCGTTCCATGAGAACTACGAACGCTCGGTTGTGGCGGATCTGAATATCGATGAGGATCGCGTGCCCGGCATCGAGGCCGTCGGCGCTCTGATCCAGATGTTTGAGATGTTCGCGGGCGTGAGCAATTCCATGCGCGGCTGAGCAACAGATCAAAAATAACCTGTCGGAGACTTGTCCCCGGCAGGTTGTTCTTTTGTCGTCAAGGCGCTGAAGACGATCGCGCCGCGGGATCACTGCAGCGCCGCGTAGGTCTCGTCGTCGACCGGTTCGCACCATTCGGTGTTTGCGTTTTCGCCGGGGATCTCCTGCGCGACGTGCTGGAACCAGGAATCCGCGGCCGCGCCGTGCCAGTGCTTTACGTTCGCCGGGATATTGACCACATCGCCCGGCCGGAGCGCTCTGGGCGACTTGCCCCACTCCTGATACCAACCGCGGCCATGGACGCAGATCAGCAGCTGACCGCCGCCTTTGTCAGCGTGGTGGATGTGCCAGTTGTTGCGGCAGCCGGGTTCAAACGTGACGTTGAAGGTCGGGATCTGCGCGGTCGTCAGCGGCTTGAGATAGCTCTGCCCGACGAAATACTGCGCGTATGCCGTATTCGGTTCGCCGATGGGGAACAGAAGGTTCGGCGACGCGTCGTCATCGCCGTAGACCTCCCGGATCAGCGGAAACGCGCTCCAGGCCTTCGGCCAGCCGCAGTAGAAGGCGAGCTGCGTCACGATCTCGACGCACTCTGCCTTCGTGACGCCGTGCGCCTTGCCCATGATGAGATGCGCCTTGAGCTGGGGATACAGACCCGCGGAGAAAAGCGCCGCGATCGTGATCATGCTTCTGTCCCGGCGCGAAAGCTGCTCCTCCCGCGCCCAGACTTCGCCGAACAGAACGTCGTCGTTGAGCGCCGCGAACTGCGGTGCGAAATCGCCGAGATTGTCTCTGCCTGCCGTTTGTTTCATATCTTTCTGACTCCTCTCTGTGATATCGGGTTGTTTTTTAGTTTAAGGCGCGCGGAGCGCGTCCGCGTCCCGTGTGCCGGCTGCCGGACCTGGAAGAACGCGTTTCCCGGATCAGACGGCGCTTATAGTTTAACACATGTACACAAAAATGTACATTATCATTTTAGTGTACCGCAATTCTGTTCTTGCTTGCTGACGGACGATTCACGGCGCCGGCGAAGAAGCAACCGGCTCGGGCGAACGTGATCCGTTTATGCTTCTTCGGATATTCGAAAAACTACATGTTGTTTCGAATATCTCTATACTTTTTGTGCGTTTTATGGTAAAATAACTTCAGCAATGGTTTTCGGAGGTAATGGTATGAAAAAAATCATCAGCGTGATCCTGTGCCTTGTGATGGCCTTCGGCGTTACGTCGACCGCGTTTGCCGCGCCTGCCGGCGAGTCGTCCTTCGGCGCGTACAAGCATGTTTTCATCATCGGCATCGACGGCGCGGGCCGGTTCTTCAAGGAGAACAATACGCCGAATTTTGACCGGATCTTCGCGGACGGCGCGGTGAAATACGACGTTCGCACCGAGGTTCCCTCAGACAGCGGCCCCAACTGGGCGTCCATGCTCACCGGCGTATCCTATTACAAGCACTGGATCCACAACGGCAACTCCGGGGAGGAGCAGCGTACCTCCGATACGCGGTATCCGACCGTGTTTACCTATGCGCGCCGCGCGTATCCGGACTGCGAGCTTGCCTCTTTCTGCAACTGGGACAACATCAATTTCGGCATGATCGAGACAGATATCAATGTGACGAAGGTACACGTTGCCAGCGACCCCGATCTGACGACGGCCATCTGTGATTATTTCGACGCCGGCAACGCCCCCGCGATCTTCTTCGTTCAGTTGGACGATGTGGACGCGGCCGGACACGGCTACGGCAGCGAGTCGGAGCAGTATAAGAGCGCGATCGAGCGGGCTGACGGCTACATCGGCCGGATCTACGACGCTGTCGAGCGCAACGGCCTGATGGAAGACGGCCTGTTCATCGTCACCGCGGATCACGGTCATACCATTCGCGGCGGTCACGGCAGATTCTCGATGCGTGAATCGACGACGACCATCGCCGCTGTCGGCAAGACAGTCGTCGCGGGCGGCCAGCTCGACCGCAGCACCCGCGACCGCGACATCGCCGCCATCACGCTCTACGCGCTTGGCATCAAGCAGCCGTTCAACATGTCGGCGCGTCTGCCCGGCGGCCTCTTCGAGAACACGAAGGGCAAGATCCGCAACTTTATTGTGGAGCCCCTTGACAGCATCATCTCTCCCTTTATGTGGATCGTGACGCTTCTGTATCCGGATGTCTGAAAACAGATCCTGCGAAACGCAACCATCGGTTCAACCGGTGGTTGTTTTTTGTCTGCGCAGCGGCAAAACAAAAAAAGCTTGCATTTCGGAAGCGACGCGGTATAATCAAATTGAAAGATGGTTAGTTGATGCTAACACAGACTTGCCGCAGCGGATTGCGCATCAACCGTCTTGAGCGCTGTCCCGGCGCCGTTCGTACAGAAAGAGGAGGCGTTATTATGAACTGGCGGGTCATTCTGATCGAGGCGCTGGCGTTTGCCGCGCTCTTTACGGCGATCGTGCTGATCCCGGTGATCGGCGGTAAAAAAGGCGGCGCGGCGAACGTGCACAACTATCCGCCGGATATTCAGGAGGAATACTTCAAGACGCATGAGCGGATGGACGTGTCGTACAGATTCAAAAAGGTCGTGCTGACGAAGTCGCTCGGCGTCGCGCTGTTCGCGGGCGTTCTGCTTGTCTGCGCGCTTCTGGCCGGCGCGAAGACGTTCCTGCAGGGGTTCCTGCCCTCGTTCGGGCTGCTGGTCAGTCTGATCCGTTGACGCAGCGCTTCGTCCCGCGCGCTTTGATCAGCGTGGCGGCGCATGCGCCGAGGAACGTGAACGCGATCAGGGCCGCAAGGTTTTCGGCAAAGACAAGAAAGGCGCTTTTTTCATAGTCGAAGAAGGCGAAGGGCGTGCGGAAGAAAATGTAATCCGGGATCCCGTTCCTGACAAAACGCCAGAATCCGACGACGGCGATCACGGCGAAAAACGCGCTGACCGCAGTTTTGACCTTGCGGTTCCATTTGAGCCCCGCCGTCATGGCAGGGATGTGCAGTCCCAGGTGCAGTCCCATCAGGATAAAAGACCAGTACGACATGGCGAGGTGGAACCGCCGGGCGAAGGAAACGGGCAGAAAGCCGTACAAAAACGGCGTCGCGTGGGCGCTCATCGCCATGCCGCAGAGCGCGGTCAGCGCGATCGAGGCGAGCAGAAGCGTATTGACGGCGACCGCAGCGATCCGGTACGCGTTGTATTTTCCCCTGAACAGCGATTTGTACCACCTGTAATTCAGGATATGGTGGGCGATCAGGAGCGCCGTCATACCGATCCCGAACCATTCGTGCAGCGTTTCCCCGGTGACCTGGTACGCCATCAGGCAGAGCAGGAGGACGGTCATGCACACGTCGACCGCTTTTTTGATCTTATTTGTCTTGCCGGCTTGCATGCAGTCGCCCTCCCGTTTTTTACTGCAGGCTGTCGATCCAGTCCTGAAGCTCGGCTTCCGATTCGCTGCCGCTGAACCGCTGTCCGTCGAGCCAGTTGCCTGTCTTCGCGAGGTCAGCCAGATTTTGTCCGCTTCTGCCGATGCCGCTGCTCGACGACGTGCAGAAGGGGATCATCGTAATACCGTCAAAGCTGTAGCTTTCCACAAACGTATCCATGATGCGCGGTTCCTCGCCCCACCAGATGGGATAGCCGATATAGATCTTCTCATATCCGGCAAGCGATACGCTTTCGCTCCCGATCCCGGGACGGGCGCTTTTATCGTTCTGCTCGACGGTGGTCCGGCTGGCGGAATCGTGCCAGTTGAGATCGTCGCTCGTGTATTCCTGCGCCGCCTTGATCTCGTAGAGATCCGCGTTTTCGAGCGCGGCGATCTTTTCGGCGACGCCCTTCGTTGTGCCGGTGGCGGAGAAGACGACGACCAGTACCTTGCCGCCGGCTGCGGCTGTCTGATTGCCGTTCTGCGCTGCGTCCGGCGCGGCGGTCGTATCTGCGTCTGTTCTGGCGGAATTGCTGCTGCCGGTTGCTTCTGACGGCGTGTCGGCGTTCGACGGCGCGCTGCCGCCGCAGGCCGCCAGGCCGAGAAGCATCATGATCGCGATCAGGACGGGTAATACTCTTTTCATAATGACCTCCGATTATCTGTTGATTTTCTGATCCCCTGTGGACCAGACGTGTTTTTCTTTTGCGGCGGACGGTTTGTTCTGCGCCATCACGCCCGCGAGCGGGTGGGGAACGTACGGTTCTTCAAGATACGCGAGCTCTTCGTCGGTCAGCGTCAGTTCCGTTGCCTTTGCCGCGTCATCGATCTGGCGCGGCTTTGTAGCGCCGACCACGGGCGAGGCGACCTTCGTCAGCAGCCACGCAAGCGCAACCTCGGTCATGGTCACGCCGCGCTTTTTTGCGATCTCCGCCGTGCGGGCGATGATCACGCTGTCCTGCCGCGCGGTCGCGTCATATTTGAATTTCGCGTAGGCGTCTTCCTTAGCGCGCTTGGTGTCGCTTTCATCCGGCAGGCGCGCAAGTCTGCCGCTGGCCAAAGCGCTGTAGGGGGTAAGGGCGATATTCTCCTCCTCGCAGAAAGGAACCATTTCGCGCTCCTCCTCCCGGAAGATCAGGTT
>ONWP01000039.1 GCA_900321595.1 uncultured Eubacteriales bacterium | reverse complement strand
CTTCTTGGAGCGCTTTTTCGCCTTGACCACGTCGCAGACGCACAGCACGGTGTGGATGAAGTCCTCAAGCTCCAGCGTCTTCGCCAGGAAGCTCGGCGTGTCGTCGTTCCTGTTGCCGTAATACTGGTGCAGGGACACGTAGTCGACATTGTCGTACGCGATGTCCAGCGTCGTTTCCTCCCAGGTGCCGAAGGTCGCCATGCCGCGGCTGGAGGAGCCGCACAGCACCGTCTCGATGGTGGGATCGGTCCACTTCATCAGCTTGGACGCTTCCCACGCGGTCCTGCCGTATTCGGCGGCGGTTTTTGAGCCCATCTGCCACGGGCCGTCCATCTCGTTGCCCAGGCACCACAGCTTGACGCCCCAGGGATCGCTGAAGCCGTGGCTGCGGCGCAGGTCGCTCCAGACGGAGCCGCCGGGATGGTTCACGTATTCCACGAGATTGCGCGCTTCATCCGGGCCGCGGGTGCCCAGGTTGACCGCCATCATACAGCTGGTGTCCGCCTTGCGGCACCACTGCATGAACTCGTTGAGGCCGAAGGTGTTCGGCTCGGTGGTGCCCCACGCCAGATCCAGGCGCACGGGACGCTTGTCCGCGGGGCCGACGCCGTCCTCCCAGTTGTAGCCGGAGACGAAGTTGCCGCCGGGATACCGGACGACGGGCACGTGCATTTCACGGATCAGGTCGATGACGTCCTGCCGGAAGCCGTTTTCATCCGCCGTCGGATGACCGGGATCGTAGATGCCGCCGTACACAGCGCGGCCGAGGTGCTCGATGAATGAGCCGTAGACACGTTCGTCGATCCTGCCGACGGCCAGTTCCTTTGCCAGGGTGATATTTGCCTTCATGGTGGTCCCCCAAAGAATGAATTTTCAACATTGTAACATAGATGACGCTTGAATACAATAGAATTTTCTGTCAGGAAGGGATGATTTTATGCCGTATCTGTTTGTGCATTTCAAAGAAAAAACCACGCCGGACGGGGAACAGGTGTATTTCGGTCTGAGCCGAGACGGCCGCGTCTGGCAGCAGACGCTGGGCGGTCAGCCCGTGCTCACGGCGCGGCTCGGCGAACAGGGCTGCCGCGACATCGAGGTCGTGCGCACGGAGACCGGGTTTGTGATCCTGACGACGGATCTGGCGATCGCGCGCCGCGCCGCCCGGGACGGGCACATCGACTGGAAGCAGATCAACTCCCACGGCAGCAAGTGCCTGCGCATGTGGAAGACGCCGGATCTGGTGCATTTCAGCGAGGAGCGGCTCATTCACTTCGGCCGGGACGATTTCGGCTGTCTGTGGGCGCCGGAGGTCGTTTACGACGACCGGCGGGATTCGTACGTCATCCACTGGGGCTCGACGCTGGCGCAGGACGACTACCGGCACATGTCGATCTTCTATACGACGACACGGGACTTCGAGCGTTTCGCGCTGCCGAAGCTTTTCTTCACGAAGGACTGTGAGATCCTGGATACGCACATCCGCAGGATCGGCGACCGGTATCATATGTTCTACAAGAACGCGCACGATCCGTCGATGAATCTGTACGCGACGAGCAGCGACGTGTACGGTCCGTGGCTGCACGACGAGGGCTTCGCGGCGGATATGGCGCTGCTGGACGCGCCCGGCGCGTACGAGGGGCCGACGACGATCACGCTGCCGGACGGGCAGCGGGTGCTGCTGCTGGATTTCTTCGGCTGCGAGAAGGAGAAGATGGGATACGTGCCGTTCCGGCAGACGCCGCAGGGCTGGCGTATGGACAAGTCGATGATGACGTTCCCGTACGGCTATAAGCACGGCGGCGTGCTGACGCTCACCGAGAACGAATACGAGCGGCTTGCCGAGGCGTACCTCTGAGGCGCGGACAAAAAGAAACTGACCCGGCTCATGGAGTCGGGTCAATCATTGCGACGCAAAACGGAATCAGCCTTCCTTTTTCTTGCTCAGCACGACGAACGCGCAGGCAGCCACGGCGCACACGCTCAGCGCGACGACGACGCCGCTGTCGGAGCCGGTCTGTGCGATCGAGGTCTTGCCGCCGTTGTCAGCGGGAGCAGGAGTAGAGTTGTTGCCGGAAGGCGCGGTCGTAGGTTCTCCGGTATTCGGCGTGCTGCTGGGGGAGCTGCCGCTGTCGTTGCCGCCGCCGCCTCCGCCGAGGAGTCCGCCGAGATCGAGACCGCCGAGCATGCTGCCGATATCCAGGCCGCCGAACAGGTCGGTCAGGCCGCCGAGATCGAAGCCGCCGAGCATATCTGTGATGGAGCTGATGTCAAACCCATCAAACAGGCTGGTAAGTGAACCCATATCCATATTGCCGAACATGTTGGTGATCGTGCTCAGGTCAAAGCCGCCGAGCATATCGCTCAGTGCGGAGGGGTCAAAGTCCGCGAACGCGGCGCTGATCTCGCCGGATTCAGTCTGGGCGGCGAAGGATGCCACGGGCAGAGAAAGCGCGAGCACGAGAGACACGATTATAGCAATGATCTTTTTCTTCATGAGGGTACAATCCTTTCTGTTTCTAGCTGACGCAGCCGACCGATACGCATAAGAATACAACTGCGCAACATTAGCTATGCTTATGATACTCCTAAAAAACCGGTTTGTCAATATTTAAACCAACCTTGAATCGGATTTCGTCATTTTTCATAAACCGGAACAGGAAAATTGTGCGAAATTGCTGTTTTTGTGCTATATTGCACAATCAATCCGCTTTTTCGCGCAGCGACGCGATGACAGACTCCAGAAAATAGTTCGCGCCGATCTTTGCCATGACGGCTTTGGAGACGGGCAGATATGCTCTGAGCGCGCCGCAGAGCCCCTCGAGCCCGCGCAGGCGGTCCTTCTGCAGCAGAATGTGCGCGCAGTACAGATCCCGCGGCATCTCGGGGCCGCAGAGCCCGACGTCCAGCGTGTCCCGATAGATGTTGACGTCGCCCTGAAAGCGCAGCGGATCCGTTTTGATCAGAAACGCGCGATCCAGCCGGACGCGCTCCTGCAGCCGGTGGAGCAGCTCGATCCGTTCTTCGACGGAAAACGGCAGAATGTACCGTTCTGTGATCGCGTTGAGGCGGCCGGTGCGCGCGAAGTCCTCGACGGCGCAGCTCGTGACGTAGACCGCCTCCATCTCCGCGGCGCGCTTTTCGTAGGCGCAGATCGTATTGCGGATCAGGATCTCCCGGTACTCGGCAGGCAGATCGGGCCGCGCAGCCTGCCGGAGCAGATCCGCGTCGAGCAGTCCCACCGGACAGAAGTGGTTGCTGATGTAGACGGCGCCTCTTTCGCTGAGAAACGTCTCGTCGTTCGTCAGGGTGGCGGCTTCGTCCTCGAAGAAGACCGCCGCCTTTGCGCTTTCGGCGGTCAGCCGCGCGAAGGAGCGCGCCAGCGCGCCGCTGACGGAGCCGTCCTCCACTATAATATGATTCTCGTCCGCGTCGCAGAGCGCGGCGAAGGATTCGCTGAAGACGGCGTAGGGGAACGCGCCGCCGAAGGGCTCATCCGTCAGCCAGGTCTGTACGCCCTGCTCGGCAAAGCCCGCGAGGCTCATCAGCGTGTCGACAGCCTGCGTCGATACGCCGGGCGGCGCGTGCATGACGCAGCGAAGCGCCTTCGATCCGGTCTCCCGCAGCGCTTGCAGGAGCGCCTGTTCAACGTCGGGCAGCGCGCTCGTGTGGACGGCGCGGACGGTTTCGCCCCGTTCGAGCGCCCGTTTTGTCAGGCGATAGACGCCGCGGCCGAGCTCTCCCGCCAGCACAGCGTCCGGCCGCTCGGTCATCCGCGCCGCGAAATGGCGGATCACGTCGGTATAATGGTTCAGGGGCTCGCTTTTGTTGCTGTAAGCGTCTGAAAACCTCTGCTTGAAATCGTCGCTGATAAAGTCGGCGCTCATGACCGCCAGATAGAAGCGTCTGGAGACCGGCAGCGTGCCGTTCAGGATCTTGACCGTCTGGCTTCTGTCCATGTGGATATTCTTCGCGAACTGGGAGCGGCTGATCCCGAGTTCCTCGACCAGTTGTCTGAGCATTGCGTCCATGTCTTACCTCTTGTTTCGCCCGGTGTTTTCCTATTATAGCATTCGTCCGTGAAAAATGAAACCGTGAATGGGGTGTGAATTTTGTTCACAGGCTTTGCATATGCGCGGACGCGGTGACGAAGTGTGAAGAAAAATCCACACTGTTCACATCTTGTGAAGCGGCCGTCCATCGGGTAAACTGGATTAAACGTGCCGCGCGGGCCGGTTTTTACGGGCGCCGCGCGGACGCGATACATTCTTTCTGGAGGATTTGGCATGAAAAACAGATGCGGACGCGTTCTCGCTACTCTTTTATGCTTCGCGATCTTCACGGGACTGTTCTCGACGGTCTCCTTCGCGGATCGCGGCAACTACGGCGACGGGAACGTGCAGACCGAGGGCGATTTCCGCTACCAGGTGATCGAGGCCTCGCAGCTCGGGGAGTGGGACGCTTCGCTCGGTCTGACCGGCGACAGGTTCGCGCGGCTGGTCGGATACACGGGCATGACGGGGAACCTTACGATCCCGTCGACGCTCGGCGGCTGCCCGGTCGTATGGATCGGCGGCGGCGCGTTCAAGGGCAACAACGCGATCCAGACCGTGACCGTCGGGGCGAACGTCCGCTATATCGGGAAGAATGCCTTTGAGAACTGCGGGGGTCTGCAGCGGGTGCTCATGGCGAACAGCGTGCGGGAGATCGGCGCGTGGGCCTTCAATAGCTGCGCCGCGCTCAAGACCGTCACCATCCAGAAGGATTCCCGGCTGACCGCGATCGCGGACGGCGCGTTTTACAACT
>ONWP01000040.1 GCA_900321595.1 uncultured Eubacteriales bacterium | reverse complement strand
GCCCGGTGGCTCTCGCCGGTGATGTTGTAGAAGTGCATCGGGATGAGCATCAGCAGGTATCCCAGCGCCGGAACCAGCGTCGTCAGCAGGAACAGCGCCAGATTGGTCGGCCGGTTCTGCGTCAGCGACCCTTCTGTGTGCTGACGGTATCCGGTGAGTCCCAGGATCCGCAGCCCCAGAGAGCTGGAGAACGTGTTTTCGATCTTGCCGGTGAAGCTCATGATGGACAGCATGATGCCCTCGACGCGCGTACCGGTCTTCCACTCGATATAATCGACGGTCTCGGCCTCCATTTCCTTCTGGATCAGGTTTTTAAACTCCATCGGGATGCTGGTGACGCCGGTGAAAAACACGGTCAGAATGCCGGTCAGCAGGGAAACGCTCGCGCCCTCGGGCTTGTTCATCAGACCCGCGTAGGTCGTCGCGGCGAACAGCCCGTGCAGCAGCATGGCGGCCAGACAGCAGAGCTGATAGAACCGGCGGTTGTCTGCCTTGCGTCCCAGCCGTTCAATGATAAAGGGGACGATGAGCCCGGCCAGCAGGAAGCCGGGGAATTTGACCACGTCGATGAAAACGTTGTATTTGCGGTTGAACATCAGGTCGCTGACGAAGTAGAAGGAGACCTGCTCCGTGATCTTGACGATGACGAAAAACACATTGCACAGGAACAGCATCAGCAGCGGACGGTTTTTGAACAGCAGCGAGAAGCAGTCCTTCACCTTCGGCACGTCTTCCCGGTGCTCGGCGCGTTCCGTCGTGTTTTTATAGGTGAAGCGCGTCAGGATGATGATGCCTGCCGCGGAGACGATCGCGCTGGTCAGGTAGGCCTGCGGGGTGTGCTCCTTGAAGTAGGGGAGCAGCGAGCCGGCGGCGACGAAGACCTGCGGCAGCGCGCCGAGGACGGAGCGCGTGATGGAGCTGACGCCGAAAAGCTTCGTCCGCTCGATCCCGCTGGGGGTGATGGAGAAGGCCAGCGCGCCCATCGGGATATCGAACGCCGTGTACGTTACGTCCAGACCGATGAATAAAATCGTCGTATAGATGATGTTGAAGATCGGCGACGCGTCCGCCGAGCCCACGAAAAACAGGATCATCACGAGGGATACGAGGAACGGCGCCCATTTGATGTACGGCCGCATCTGCCCGTCCTTCGTGCGCGTCCGGTCGACGAGGATGCCCATGATCGGGTCGTTGATCGCGTCGAAGATGCCGCACCACAGCCGGATGCGGCTGGCGACAGCCATGGGATCGGACAGCTTCGCGAACAGCACGTTCGTCAGGAAGAAGTTGATGTACTTCGAGCTGGTCATGCCGGTATTCATGCCCTGCGCGCCGCGGCCGACGGCGTAGGAGAGCGTTTCACGCCAGGTGAGGAACGTCTCCTCTCCGACGTCTTTTGTGATGATCTTTTTATCCAGGAATGCGCTGATCTTGTTCGCCATCACGATCATCCTCCGTTGGTTGATATTTCGATTTTACCACAGCCGCGGCGGCGGGGCAACAGTTTTTATAAAGAAAAACTGCCGGAGCGCTTGCCCCGACAGATTTTTCATCTTTAGGTTTCCAGATTGCCGAGCAGCCCTCTGAGATAGCCCAGGAAGTTTTCCGGGTCCTTGCCGCCGCTGGCGAAGAACGATATGAGATTGTAGAAGAACGCGAACAGATCCGTCAGGAGTGAAACCGTCTCCTTATTGGGATCCATTACGGTGTTTTTTCCCAGATCAAACATGTGGATTCCTCCTTATCCGCCGAAGGTCATCTGATTGTAGATGTAGAACAGTCCCCAGTCGTCCTCGAAGAAATAGGCGAATTTGTCGTAACCGTCTTTAACAACGAAGATAACGTACTGGTCGTGCAGGAACTTCAGAAAGTCGTAAACAAAAGTCGCGAATTTGCCGATGAGTGTCGTGGCAATATCGATGCGATTCCGGGTGTCTTCGTCCACAAGGCCCTCGAAATTCTCGACGACCTCGGGCTGCGCGTCATCCGCAAAGGCGATGACGGTTCCGCCGAACAGTCCGGAAAGAAGCGTAAAGCACAGCACGATAGCCGTGATGCGTCTGAGCGTCGCTGTCATGGTATCTCATCCTTTCTTCGATTCGATGGGGAAAGGGGATAGAAATCAGTTGTCCTCTTCTTCCGCTTCCGCTTCGTCGAGGAGCTTGGAAAAGCTGAAACTCTTGCCGCAGGCGGGGCAGGAGAGGATATCGCTGTCAGCGAGGAATTCCTCGTCAAACTCCACGGGCTGGCCGCAGAACGGGCAGTCGATCTCGTAGGTGACTTCGTCGTCCTCGTCTTCGTCGTCCTCATAGAAGAAGTCGTCGTCGAGCTCATCGTCGTAATCGTCGTAGAATGCCTCTTCCAGATCGGCCAGATCGCAGTCGACGGCGTCCACGTGCTCCACGAGATCTTCAACGTCGCTGCTGACGCAGTCGAGGATGTCCGTGGTATCCTGCACCTCGTCGGCCATCTCCGCGAGCACGTCAAGGATGGACTTGATCAGCTTGACCTCGCCCTTTGTCTCATCAAGCGCCATGCCGTCGGCAAGGCCCTTGATATAGGCAACCTTTTCAGATAACGTATTCATATTATTCACCCTTTGCTCTGCCGAGGCATTCACCGGTACGGGTATCGACCTGGACCATTTCGCCTTCCTCGATGAAGAGCTGCACCTTGATGACGGCGCCGGTCTCCAGCGTAGCGGGCTTGAGCGTGTTGGTGGCGGTGTCGCCCTTGAAGCCGGGGTCGGTTTTGACGACCTGCAGGTTGACGAACGTCGGGGGCTCCACGCCGAACACCTTGCCCTTATAGGACAGCACGCGGCAGGTCATGTTTTCCTTGACGAACTTGAAGTTGTCGCCCACGTCGGTCGCGTTGACGGGCAGCATATCGTAGGTCTCCGGATCCATGAAGTAATAGAGATCGCCATCGGAATAGCTGTATTCCATCTCTTTACGCTCAATGTAGGCGGTGGGGAATTTGGCGGTTGGGTTATAGGATTTTTCGGTCACGGCGCCGGTGATGACGTTCTTCGTCTTCGTGCGGACGAACGCTGCGCCTTTACCGGGCTTGACATGCTGGAATTCCACGACCTGCAGGACGTTGCCGTCCTCTTCAAAGGTCACGCCGTTTCTGAAATCACCGGCTGAAATCATAAGATAAGTCCTCCGTTAAAAGAAAATTTCACACTTAATAATATAATATATTTCCGTTGCATTTTCAAGTGCTTTTGCAAAAAATCAGAGCTCGATCAGCTGTTTCTCGCTCTCTGTCAGGTCGATGCAGCCGTCTTCGGTGATATAGATCATATCCTCGATGCGTACACCGAAGCGGCCGGGCAGATAGACGCCGGGTTCCGCCGTCACCACATTGCCGGGCTGCAGGACGTCGCGGCTGCGCGGGGAGACAAAGGGCGGCTCGTGGATCTCCAGTCCCACGCTGTGTCCGGTGCCGTGCCGGTAGTAGTCGCCGTAGCCGGCTGCCGTGATGATATCGCGCGCCAGCGCGTCCGCGTCGCGGCACGTCATGCCGGCTTTCGCGCCGTCGATGACCGCCAGCTGCGCCCGCAGCACCAGCTCATAGATCCGCCGCATATCGTCAGCGCATTTGCCGAGGCAGACGGTGCGCGTCATGTCGCTGTGATAGCCGTCCACAACGGCGCCGAAATCGAAGGTGATGAACTCGCCCTCGCGCACAGGGCGGTCAGAGGGTACGGCGTGCGGCTTGGAGCCGTTTTCCCCCGCGGCGGTGATCGTCTCAAAGGAAAGCGCCTCAGCGCCCATGGACAGCATCAGGTAATCCAACCGCAGCTGGAGCTGTTTTTCGGTCTTGCCGGGTGTGATCTCGCCCTTGAGCGTTTCGAACGCGGCCTCCGCGATGCGCTGCGCCCGGATCATGGCGTCGAGCTGTTCACGCGTTTTGACGGCGCGCGCTTTGCGCAGCGCGTCCGAAAGCGTCGAACTGTCGACGACGATGATGTCGGCCTTGCCGAAGACGTCCCGCAGCCGCCGGAACTGCTCCACGGTGATGACGTCCGTTTCCACGGCGACAGTCTTCACGCCCCGCGCACGAAAGAGGGCGATCGCGTCGTCGTACGCGCCGGCCTTCGGCTCGATGACGGGCATGTTCTTTACGGCGGCCTGCGCCGCCTCGATATAGCGGGAGTCCGTATAAAACGCGGCCTCATCGCGCGTGAGCGCGACAGTGCCGTCGGACGCCGGGAACCCGGTCACATAGCGTCTGTTTATCTCGCCGAGGATCAGTGCGGCGTCTGCGCTGACAGCTGCGGCGATCTGTTTCCAGTCCATTGGGAATTTGCCTCCTTGCAAAGAAAAATGCGGGCTCCGGCCGGAACCCGCAAAAACGTTCGGATTACTTGTACTTGCGTTTCCGAGCTGCCTCGGACTTCTTCTTCTTGGCGACAGAAGGCTTCTCGTAATGCTCTCTCTTACGAACCTCCTGAATAATGCCGTCGCGGGAAGTCTGGCGCTTGAAGCGTCTCAGCGCGCTGTCCAGCGTTTCGTTGTCCTTGACTTTAACTGTGCTCATTTATATTCCCTCCCTCCGCATTGCACCGCAGGGGCTGATTTGTTATTTGTACCGTGTACCGTGACATTATACATGAGTCGACAAATCATGTCAAGTCAAAAACAGGAAAAAGATGAAAATTCACGTTTGCGCGGGCGCTGTTTGACTTGCAGACGCGGGGCGTATCATGTATAATGGGTGCGCGAAAAAGAAAAGGCAGCCTGCCGGCTGCGAAGGAGATGTACAGATATGTCGGCGAACGAGCTGATCGGATATCTGCGCGACAAGCGCGTTTTGATTTTGGGCTTCGGCCGGGAGGGAAAGTCCACCTACCGGTTCCTGCGCAAATACCTGCCGGAAAAGCAGCTGACGATCGGCGACCGGAACGCGGTTTCGGTGGACGACGCGCGCGTCGATTACGACTGCGGCGAAGATTATCTGCGTCATTTCGACCGTTACGACGTCGTGGTGAAGAGCCCCGGGATCCCGTTCCTCGACGTGACGTGGCCGGAAACGACGGAGATCACCTGTCAGCTCGACCTGTTCCTGCGTTTTACAGACGGCGTGACCGTCGGCGTCACCGGGACGAAGGGCAAGACGACCACATCGACGCTGACGCACCGCATTCTGAAATGCGCCGGACTGAACGCCTGTCTCATTGGAAATATGGGCGTGCCCGTCTTTGACGATTTTGAGGCGCATGACGACCAGATCTGCGTCATTGAGATGTCGTCGCATCAGCTGGAATTCACGCGGAAATCCCCGCATGTGGCGGTCATCACAAATCTGTACGAGGAGCATCTCGATCACTACCGCGACGGGTTTACCGGCTACGTGAACGCGAAGCTGAACATCGCGCGGCATCAGAAAAGCGGCGACTTCTTTATATACAACGGGACGCAGGGCCTCGCGCCGTATCTCGACGTGAACGCGCTTGCGGCGACAGCGATCCCGGTCTTCGCGCGGGATGAGACTGCCCTGCGGCTCTGCGCCGGCAATCCGCATCTTCCCGGCGCGCACAACGCCTTTGACGCGGCGCTGGCGATCGCGGCGGCGAAATGTCTCGGCGCGGAGGAAGCGGCCGCGAAAAAAGCGCTTGCCTCCTATGAAGGGATCCCGAACCGGATGGAGTATTTCGGCACATACGGCGGCGTTCGCTATTATAACGACGCCATCGCGACCGTTCCGGCGGCCGTGCAGGCGGCGGTTGACGCGCTGGGCGACGTGGGCACGCTCATCATCGGCGGCCAGGATCGCGGCATTGATTACAGCGGGTTTATCGCGTTCCTGCAGAGCGCCGGACTCGACAACGTCGTCTGTCTGCCGGACACCGGTCATCTGATCGGAAAGCGGCTTCTGGCGGACGGCCGCGGACAGACGGTCTATCTGGCGTCGGATCTGCCGGACGCCGTGCGCTGGACCGTATCGCATACGCAGCCCGGCAAAAGCTGTATCCTGTCCCCGGCGGCCGCCAGCTACAACGTCTACCGGGATTTCGAGGAGAAGGGCGCGCATTTTAAAGCGCTGGTCAGGGAAGCATTCGACAAATAAAACAAAAGAATATTGACGGATCGCCCGGCTGGTCAAACGCAGCCGGGCCTTGCTTTTTTTTTGACCTGTTTCTGTATTCCCTGCGGCTGCCTCAGACGGAAAAAAGACCGACGCTCCTGAGAACGTCGGTCTGTGTTGACTTTTCAGTCAAGGCGGTTAATCCTTACGGATTAGCCCTCCTTCTTTCTGGTGGCCACGAAGGCGACGGCTGCGACAGCCGCGACGCCCGCGATCAGAGCGATACCAGCATCGCCGGTAGCAGCGATCTTGC
>ONWP01000174.1 GCA_900321595.1 uncultured Eubacteriales bacterium | reverse complement strand
GTGGCCTTCGCCGTCTGGATGTCGCACAGGGCGCCGAAGAGGCCGCCCAGGTGCAGGTAGCCGGTCGGGCTGGGCGCGAACCGCGTCACGCGAGCGCTGTCCGGCAGGCCGCGCGGCGGGTAGCGGCGCTCGAGATCCTCCGGCGTGCCGGTCACATCCGGGAACAGGCGCGCGGCGAGCGCTTTGCATTCATCTTGTGTCATATCTTCATACTCCTTCGGTGAGGGGATTCTATCTGATTTTATCATTATAATACGCCGAAATCGAAAAGTAAAGAGCGAATTGCGGCGCAGCGGCGCGCTTTTGCGCCGACGCGCCGAAAATGCTTGACAAAAGGCGCGTGCTGTATTTAAATAATAACAGAATTATATGATTCGGGAGGTGCTTTCAATGCGCAGACGATTGATCGCGGCGCTGGTGGTGCTGTCGGTGCTGGCCGCCGGCTTGGCCGCGTTCGCGTGGCAGTCCGGCGCGTTCGGCGACTTCGACGGCGGCGCGGACTTCGGCGGCGACAGCGGCGGAGGCTACGACGGCGGCGGTTACGACAGCTACGACAGCTATGACGGCGATTCCGGCGGCGGCTCCGGCGAGGGCTCGGCCGCGTCGGTCATTCTCGGCGCGATGCTCGTCGGCGGGCTTCTCATCGGGTCGGCCGTCTCGAAGCGAAAGGGCGGCGCCACCCGCCCGGCCGGCGCGAAGCCGACCGATCCGACGACGCTGAAGGCGCCGAACGCGTATCTGACGCTGGATCCGAACTTCTCCGAGGCGCAGTTTAAGGAAAAACTGGCGAACTGGTTCGTACAGTTCCAGACCTGCTGGCAGGATAAAAACATCGAGCCGGTGCGCCCCTGCATGACCGAGGCGTTTTACGCGCAGATGGACCGGCAGCTGGACGCCTACCGCAAGGGACGCCGCACGAAGATGATCGAGCGTGTGGCGGTGCTCGACGTCAAGCTGTCCGGCTGGAAGCAGGAAAACGGCCGCGACGTGATGATCGCCCGGCTGAACACCCGGTTCGTCACCTACACCGTGGACGATCAGACCGGCAAGATCCTGGCGGGCAGTCAGACGGCGGAAAAATTCCTGGACTATGAGTGGGAGCTGGTGCGCGCCTCCGGCCGCCGGACGACGCCGGAGGACGGCCTGACCGTCCGCAGCTGTCCCAACTGCGGCGCGGCGATCGACATCAACCGCACGGCGAAGTGCCCCTACTGCGGCTCCGTCGTCACGGTGAGCGACTTTGACTGGGCGCTGGACGCCATCCGGGCGATCTCGCAGCGTACCGTCGGGAAGTAAACGGGGAGGCAAGGACCGGATTTGAGAGCGCTGATCGCCATGAGCGGAGGGGTGGATTCTTCCGTAGCGGCTTATCTGATGAAAGCGGCGGGCTTCGACTGCGCCGGCGTGACGATGAAGCTCTGGGACGGAGCCGGACAGCCGGCCGAGCTCCCGGAGAACGCCCGCGCCTGCTGTACGCTGGACGACGCGTCGGACGCCCGGAGCGTCGCCATGCGGCTGGAGATGCCCTTTTATGTGTTTAATTTTACGGAGGAATTCCGGCGGGACGTGATCGGTCCGTTTGTGGACGCGTACACCCGCGGGCAGACGCCGAACCCGTGCATCGACTGCAACCGTTTTTTGAAGTTCGGCAGGCTGCTCGAACGCGCGGCGCAGCTCGGATACGACTTCGTCGTCACCGGGCACTACGCCCGGATCGACCGCGAGGAGACGACCGGCCTGTACCGGCTGCGCAAGGCCGTCGACGCGGCCAAGGATCAGACCTACGTGCTCTGGAGCCTGACGCAGGCGCAGCTGGCGCACGTGCGCTTTCCGCTGGGGGAGATGACGAAGACCGAGGCGCGCGCCGTCGCGGCGCGGCAGGGCTTCCTCAACGCGCAGAAGCCGGACAGTCAGGACATCTGCTTCGTGCCGGACGGCGACCACGCCGGGTTCATCGAGCGGACGCTGGGCCGCCCGTGGCCGGCGGGGACGTATGTCGACGAGGCCGGAAACGTGCTGGGGACGCATCGCGGCGTCATCCGGTACACGGTCGGGCAGCACCGGGGGCTGGGCATCGCGCTGGGCCGCCCCGCCTACGTGAAATCGCTGGACGCGGCGAACAACCGGATCGTCCTTTCGGACAACGACGCGCTGTTTGCGCGCGCGCTCACGGCGCGGGACTTCAACTGGATCGCCGGACAGCCGCCGCAGGCGCCGGTCCGCTGCGCCGGCAAGATCCGCTACCGGCACCGGGAGGCCGCCTGTACGGCGGAGACGCTGCCGGACGGCCGCGTCCGGGTGACCTTCGACGAGCCGGTTCGCGCCGTCACGCCGGGGCAGAGCGTTGTGCTCTACGACGGCGACGTCGTGCTGGGCGGCGGGATCATCTGCGGAGAGGATGCATAAAAGAACCACGCACCCGTGTGTTTGTGTTCAATTTTCACTTTGAAATTTGCAATTCAGAACAATAACAGCCCGATCCGGGAAGGTTCGGGCTGTTTGTTCTGATCCGGACCGCGGCGCGGCGATCCGGCCGGCATGGATCGTTTTTTCGTTGAAAAACGCGTCGTATTAAAAGATTTTGTAAAAAAATCCAAAATAAATAAAAAAATCAAGCGAAAACGCTTGACACCAAGGGATCTTCGTAGTAAAATATTGCAGCTTATACTTGGAAAGTATGTCCTTTGGGAACACTCCCACAGGAACATTATACCACGCCGTGCGGAAAAATCAACCTGTTTTTTCGCAAAAGCGGTTTTCGGGCTTTCCGAGGGGTCGATATCACATCAGAACGGAGTGATGGTATTGAACGTTAACGTCAAGCCAGTCAAGCAAGGCACCAGAACGCGCATGAGCTACGCGAAGATCAACGAGGTCATGCAGATGCCGAACCTGATCGAGGTGCAGAAGAATTCTTACCAGTGGTTCCTGGACAAGGGCATTCATGAAGTGTTCCGGGACATCGGCGAGATCCAGGATTTCTCCGGCACCTGGGGACTGCGGTTCCTGGATTACCGGATGAACGAGAGCCCGAAGTATACGGTCAAGCAGTGCAAGGAGCGCGACGTGACCTACGCGGCGCCTCTGCGCGTGCGCGCGCAGCTGGTCAACCACAGCACCGGCGTGGTCAGCGAGCATGAGGTCTACATGGGCGATTTTCCCCTGATGACCGACAGCGGCACCTTCGTCATCAACGGCGCAGAGCGCGTCATCATCTCGCAGCTGGTTCGTTCCCCCGGCGTGTACTTCGAAATGACGAAGGACAAGACCGGCAAGCCCCTGCTGTCGAGCACCATCATCCCGAACCGCGGCGCGTGGCTGGAGTACGAGACGGATCAGAACGACGTCTTCTACGTTCGCGTGGACAAGACGCGTAAGATCAGCGTCACCACGTTCGTGCGCGCGCTGGGCACGTTCATGAAGGAGAACGTCCTGTCGAGCGACGCCGAGATCCGCGAGTTCTTCGGCGAGGACGACCGGATCGAGGCGACCCTGAAGAAGGACAACGGCTCCCGCGAGGGCCACAAGGCCGGCGCGGACAACACCGAGAGCGCGCTGCTCGAGGTCTACAAGAAGCTGCGTCCCGGCGAGCCGCCGACGCTTGAGACCGCCCGCAACTACATCGAGGGCATGCTCTTCGACGAGCACCGCTACGATATCTCCCGCGTGGGCAGATACAAATATAATAAGAAGCTGGGCGTGGGCGACCGCATCCGTTTCCAGACCCTTTCCCGTCCCGTCATCGATCCCGCCACCGGCGAGATCCTCGCAGACGCGGGCGAAACGCTGACCAAGGAGCAGGCCATGGCCATCGAGCAGGCCG
>ONWP01000374.1 GCA_900321595.1 uncultured Eubacteriales bacterium | reverse complement strand
TTCTGCGTACTGTTTGCTCCGGTGCTGATCTGCGGACTCATCCTGAACATCGAAAACCGTGAATGGATGGATGAGAGCATCGCGTTTCTTCTGTTTGCGCTATTGCTCTTCCTGTTCATTACAGGCTACTGCGTCTATGCAGCGGTGATGGAACGATCCGCAAAACGCGTGATCGCACGCTGTAAAGGCAGCGCTCACGCGGAGAGATCCCGTGCGTTTTCTTCCAAAGCACGCAGCTCTGCGAATTTGACGTTCGTGCCGGAGCCGACAGGCTACTTTGTACAGGTTCCGGGCGCCGGTACAGAGACAACCGTCTCTTATCGAACGATCCTGCGGGGCAATTTTGAGGCGTTTTGCAGCGAGCAAAAAAGCTTTTCGGACGCGTTATACAAAAACGGTTACCGCGCGGAGACGCTTAAGACTGTCTGGGAGACGCTGAAAGAAGACTTTGCCGAAAACCGGGCCAAACAGATCCATGCGGAAGAAAGCGCGCATCTTCATTTTTTGGAAACCGTCAATTTCATTCCCCCGCGTGTGCGCGAGGGTGAACATGAGTATTTCGCGATCGACGACCGTGACGATCAGCCATACTACGTGGTGGACGCTCCTGTCTGGTGGGCGCAACGCACAGACGTCAGGGAGTTCCGGCAATGCCGCCGGATCACGTATGACGACGTGCGAAAAACGCTCTCTTCTCATAAATTCGCGGATCTGAACGCGGAGAACTGGCGGGATCGTTTGACGGAAACAAAATCAAAAGCGAAAACTGCGTCACATACCGCGTATGACCGTGTTAAGAGCGAAGCCGAAGAGGACGCCGCCTATATGCACGTTCTGGGCAGCACCGCGCTGTGCGCGGAACCGATCTACGGAAAATGCGAGTTTGTGGCTGTCGACGAGCGCGAAAACAAAGCGTACTACATTATCACGCAAACCGACGGACGCGTCAGCGAAGCGACGCATTATCACACAAAACAGGAGATCCCGTTCGCCGAGATCCCGGACAAATACCTGGGAGACAGCTTTACCGGGATCAACGAAACAAACTGGCGGCAGTACAAAAAACAGACGCAGTGAACAAAGCGCTGCTGTTCAACTCGCCGCAAAACAGCACGAATACCGGCAGCGATCTGTCGCCCGCTCTGCTTTATTGACAACCCGACCGGCTTGCTGTATACTGGATCGCGGAGCGCGGGTTATATAAAAATCTGCGCCGGAAATAAAAGCGTCAGATCGGAGGATCCGTATGAAAACGATTTGGAACAGACTTCTCGCCTTTTTTATGTCGATCATCGCGTTCTTCTCCGGTCTTTTCGGAGGTGGGAACAAAGTGAATCCGTCCCGTTTTAAGAACGATTATCAGCTCCCGGATCGCGTCACGCCGTACGTGCGGCTTGACACGACGCCGAAAACCGACTGGCGGGCGCAGTTTATCTGGGATTCGTCAGACGGCAGTGAAGAGAACGTATGGATGTGCTTCCGCAAAACGGTCACGCTTTCCGCTGCGCCGGAGGAGCTGACGGCGTTCATCGCCGCCGACTCCAGATACTGGCTGTACATCAACGGCGAAGCGGTCGTGTTTGAGGGAAGCGTAAAAAGAGGCCCGACCGCGTCAGACAGTTATTTCGATTCCGTCGAGATCGCGCCCTACCTGAAGCCCGGCAAAAACGTCATCGCTGCTCTTGTCTGGTACTGGGGAAAGGATCAGAGCTTTTCCAGTACGGACAGCGGAAAGGCCGGCTTCCTCTTTGAGGCGGGCGGCATCCTGTCCGACCGCAGCTGGAAAGCGCGCCGCAACAGCGCGTATCTGGCCGATCCCGGCGAGACGCAGCCCAATTACAGACTGCCGGAGTCCAATATCTGTTACGACGCGAGGCGTGAGATCGGCGACTGGAGCGCTCCCGGTTTTGACGACAGCGCGTGGGAGAACGCAAAGGAAAACGGAACCGGCGGCAGCGCCCCGTGGGGCAAGCTGTATCCGCGCGGGATCCCGCTGCTGAAGGATTTCGGTCTCAAAGACTACGAGAATTCCGGGGAATACAAAAACAGAATGATCCTCGCCAAAAAGAAGCTGACGCTTGATATTCCCTACAACGCGCAGTGTACGCCCTATCTGAAGATCGACGCGAAGGCCGGCAAACAGATCCGCATCACGACCGAGAACACGCATCAGGGCGCCGTCAGCGACACCTATATCACAAAGGACGGCGTACAGGAATTCGAGGCGCTCGGCTGGTTCAACGGCGAGCATATCACGTATGCGTTCCCCGCCGGCGTCGAGATCCTGGAGCTGAAATACAGAGAGACCGGCTACGATACGGCGTTTTCCGGCCTGTTTGAATGCGGCGATGCGGCGCTGGACACGCTCTGGCAGAAATCGATGCGCACGCTTTACGTGACGATGCGCGACAACTTCATGGACTGCCCCGACAGGGAGCGCGCGCAGTGGTGGGGCGACGTGACGAACGAGATGCAGATGATGATGTACTCGTTGGACACGACCGCTTACCTGCTTTACCAGAAGGGCGTCGCCTCCATGCTCGGCCACATCGACCCCGAGACGCGGGTCCTTCAGACCGTCGTCCCCAGCGGCACCGACTACTTCGAGCTGCCCATGCAGCAGCTCGCCGGCGTCTGCGGCTTCTGGACGTATTATCTCTATACGGGCGACGCGGAATTCCTGCGTTCGGTCTACGGCGCCGCGCTCGACTACGTCAACCTCTGGACCATCGGGGCAAACGATCTCGTCGAGCACCGCGAAGGCTCCTGGGACTGGCCGGACTGGGGCAAAAACGCCGACGTGGCGGCGCTTGAAAACGCGTGGTATTACGGCGCGCTCGCAAGCGTCCGGAACATGGCGGACGCGCTCGGGGAAGACTGCGGCGACGTGCCCGCGCGGATGGACAGGATCAGAAACGGCTACGCGCCGCTCTGGACCGGCTCTGCCTACAAGAGCCGTGAAGCGGCTGCCCCCGACGACCGGGCGAACGCGGTCGCGGTGATCTCCGGCCTTGCCGATCCGGCAAAGTACGACGCGATCACAGCCGTTCTGACAACTACGAAAAACGCAAGCCCGTACATGGAGTATTACGTGCTGGAGGCCCTCTGCCGGATGGATCGGTACGCCGAAGCGAAAACAAGGATCCTGCAGCGATACGGCGAGATGCTCGCGGAGAATTACTCTACGCTCTGGGAGCACTGGGACAGAAACGAAGGCACGCTGAACCACGCGTGGTCGGGCGGCCCGCTTGTCATCATGAGCAAATACTTCGCTGGGATCCGGCCGCTTGAGGCGGGATACGAAAGCTTCGCCATCAAGCCGCAGACGAGCGTCTGCGAACGGTTTACCTGCGCGGTTCCCTCCGTGAAGGGCTATATCCGCGCCTCCGGCGCGAAGACCGGCGGCGAATACCGGCTTGACGCGGCCGTGCCGGGCGGCACGACGGCGGTCGTGTACGTTCCCTGCGCGGACGGTCAGACCGTCACGTATCAGGGACGCGCCGTATTCAGCGGCGGGCAGTTCACACCCGCGGAAGGGCTCTCCTTTGTGGAAGCCGCGAACGGATTCGCCGTGTTTTCAGTCCGCGCGGACGCGGATCTGGCGCTGCGGTTTGAAGCCGTCTGAGCCGGGACTTTCCGTCGTTTTTCGATCGAAACACACAGCAGCAAAGCCGCTTTTGTCCGACGGGACAGGAGCGGTTTTTATTGATTCCGGCGGCGGAGCATGCTATAATCATGGCAGCCGCGCGGCTACGCCGCGTTTTACGGTCAGATTCAGAAAAATGAGGTCGGGATCACATGGAGTTTCCGCAGCAATTCATCTGCGCGTCGGCGGAATACACGACTTATCAGCGTTTCGTACCGGCGCCGTATTTCAGGAAAGTCTTCCGCGCGGATCCCGCCGACTGCCGTCTGCGCGTCACCGGGCTCGGATTTTACCGGGTCTGGATCAACGGCCGGGAAATCACGAAGGGGCTTCTGGCGCCCTATATCTCCAACCCGGATGACCTGATCTATTTTGACGACTACGATCTCACTCCCGATATCAGGCCGGACGGCGAAAACGTGCTGGGCTTTCAGCTCGGCAACGGCATGCTCAACGCGGTCGGCGGCGCGACCTGGGACCTCGACAAGGCGCCGTACCGCGCCGCGCCGAAGCTGGCGTTCCTGCTGACGATCGGCGATGCGCGGATCGAGGCTGACGACAGTGTGAAGACTGCGCCGTCGCCCCTGTATTTCGACGACCTGCGCGCGGGCGCAAGGTATGACGCGCGCCGGGAAACGCCGGGCTGGAACCTGCCGGGCTTTGACGACAGCGCCTGGGCAAACGCGCTGCTCTGCGGCGCGCCGCGAGGCGAACGCCGCGTCTGCGAAGCGGACCCGGTGCTCCCCCGGCAAGCGCTGCGCGCCGTACAGATCCGTCCCGGCCGACTGCGTGATTATACGCCCCGGGACGACGTGCCGAGGATCTCTGTTCCCGAGGACGCGGAGGACCGCCGGGAGGGCTTTCTTTACGATTTCGGCA
>ONWP01000076.1 GCA_900321595.1 uncultured Eubacteriales bacterium | reverse complement strand
TCGCCGGCATAGTGTTCGCGTATGATCGCATCCGCCTCAGCCAGCGCGTCGTACATGTTCTCTTTTTCAGGGATGTCGGACATCAGACCATTGAACACCTGAGACGAAACGACGATGGTCAACACACAGCTGACCACCGCCGTTAAGACTGCCAGTGCGATGGTAAAACCGACAGATATTTTTTTTCTCATGCGGTACCGTTCGCTTTCAGGATAAAGTGATTACACGGGAACCCAGCCGCTCGGGTCGGTACGGGAGCCGTTGAGCCAAACCTCGACATGCAGATGCGGGCCGGTGGCGTAGCCGGTTTCTCCGACGAAACCGATCACGTCGCCCTGATCCACGTGCTGACCGACGGAGCAGTTGAAGCCGCTCATGTGCGCGTACAGCGTCGCGATTCCGCCGCCGTGATCAACAAGGACGTAGTTGCCCCAGGAATAGTGATATTCCGCGGTGAGGACCGTGCCGCTGGCGCAGACGTGGATATTCGCGCCGTAACAGCTGGGCGCCGCGATATCCATGCCGCCATGATGCTCCTCATAGCCTGTGACGGGATTTGTCCGGTAATAATAACCGGAGCTGACGTAGGTGCCGCTGATCTGCAGGGGCGCGATAAAGCCTTCGCCGGAGTAGTCGGCATAGTAGTCGTCATAGCGGCCGGAGCCGCCGTCACTGTCGTCGCCGTCTTCGCCGCTCTGGGATTCCTCCTGCTGCCGCTGAAGCGCCGCCTGACGCTCCGCTTCACGCGCGGCGAGGATCGAGCTGATCTGGTCCTCAAACGCGGCGATATCCGCCTGATACTGGGCGACCATCGCCTGATACTCTTCGCTCTGCGTGTTCAGCTCGGAAAGATACGTGTTCTGCTTATTCGCTTTTTCTACGACAATTTCCTGGTTCTCTTCAACGAGCGCCTTGGATTCTTCAACGGATTTTTGGAGCTCCTGGATCGCAGCGATCTTTTCGTCGATCTCGGCCTGCACGCCGCGGATCTGTTCCTTTTGTTCGTCGATCCGTTCGATCGTGGCGTTGACCTCGGAAATGTCCTCGTTGATGCTGTCGATGATGGACTGCTCATAATCCGCGAGACTCTGGACGAACTGCACGCGCGTCAGATAGTCGGAAAAGTCGTCGCTGCAGAGCAGAATCTCAAGGGAGCTTGTCTCTCCGCTGAGATAATTCTTGCGGAGCAGATCCTTCAACTGATCGTATTTTCCTTCGATTTGTGTATTCAGACGCTTGATCTGCGCTTCATACTGGGCGATCTTCGCGTTTAATCCCTCGATCTTCTTTTCAAGGGCGGCGTTCTGCGCCTCGTAATCGGCAATGGCGTCTTCGTAATTCGTGATCTGATCGTTGTAGGCGTCGATCTTATCCTGGTACAGCGCGATCTGCTCGTCCAGCTCGCTGATGTATTCCTTGACCTTGGTGATGTCGCCCTCGAGATCGTCGAGCTTGCTCTGCGCCTCGTCGATCTTGCCCTCGTATTCGCTGATCTTTTCCTGAATGGACTCGATACTCTCTTCGGCGCCCGTCATGAACGACGTCGCCGACAGGAAAATCAGCGTCAGACACATCAGCACCGACAGGAGCCGTTTGATTCTATTATTCATTGTCTACCACCTTACCGTGCTCTTTGAGATATCTTGCCAGTGAAATGCCGCTGCCGAAAGCGCCGGTGAGGATGCCGACGGCCAGATAGGCGATGGCAAGGATCCACATGTTATCCTCGAAGGGGATGACCTGATTGCCGAGAATGGCAAACGTCTCTGCAAATACTTTCTGCGCGCCGAAGTACATCAGGAAAATGATGGCGTAGGCGATTATGGCGGAAATAATGCCGATGATCACGCCCTCTGTCATAAACGGCCAGCGGATGAACCGGTTGGTCGCGCCGACAGCCTTCATGATCGAGATCTCAAGACTGCGGGAGAACATCGTGATCCGGACAGTGTTCGCGATGATGAACAGGCTGACCGCAAACAGGATCACGGCGACCGCGATGCCCATCAGGCTGATGGAGTGCTGAATGTTCGACAGCTTCGAGGCGAGCTCGCCGTTCTGTCTGACCGTCAGCACATTTTTGAGCGTCTGGATCGTCTGAACGGTCGATGGGAACGCATCCATGTCGCTGATGCGAACCTTGAATGCGTTCGGCAGGAAATCCGCTTCCATGCCGCTCATAACGCCTGCGGAGGGCCCCATGTTGTAGAGAATCCGGCTGAAGCTCTCCTCGCGGGAGACGTACTCGACCGAGCTGACGTTCGGTATGGAATTCAGCTGATCCTGCAGCTGCTTTTCCTGTTCCTTTGTGGCTTCATCCTGCACAAAGACCATGATGACGTTCTGTTCGCCGACCCGGTCGATGACGGACTGGATGTTTACCCAGACCAGATACGCGCCGCCGATCAGGATCAGACAGGATACCATGACTGTGATGGACGCGACAGTCATGAGCTTGTGGGTGCGCACGTTGCGGAATCCCTCGCGCGTCAAATAGCGCAGATTGAATTTGCCCTTGCGCAGCTTTGTCTTCTTGCTCACTGTTCGTCGCCTCCTTCCGCGGGTTCGTCGGCCGGATCATCGAACGGATCGGCGTCTGGTTCCGCGTCGCTGACCGCGTCAGGCGCGTCAGCGGCGTCATCTGATTTACCGTAGGAGAAGATGAACTGTTCGACCGCGCCCATCTCGCGGGGCGCCGCGTAATAGCCGGCGTGTTCCTCCGCCAGAATGTCTTCCTCCAGCGTGGGAAGGATCTGCTCCTTGTCGTAGCCGTCGGCGATGATCTCGCCGTCCTTCAGCGCGATGATCCGGTGATCAAAACGCTTGACGAGGTCGTGCGCGTGCGTCACCATGATGATCGTCGTGCCCTCGCTGCGGTTGATGGCGTTGAGCAGCTCCACGATCTCCAGAGACATCTGCGGGTCCACGTTGCCGGTGGGCTCGTCCGCGATGATCAGCTCCGGCCCGTTGACGAGCGCTCTGGCGATGGCCGCGCGCTGCTGTTCGCCGCCCGACAGCTCCTTGGGAAGGCTCTGCGTCTTGCCGAGAAGCCCCACCATGCTCAGCGCGTGGGTGACGCGGCGGCGCACTTCCTTTTCCTTGGTTCCCGTCACGCGCAGCGCAAACGCGACATTGTCATAGACGCGCATATCGGGAATCAGGCGAAAGTCCTGGAAAACGATCCCGAGCGTTCTTCTGAAATAGGGGATCTTGCGCTTTTTGATGTTGTTCAGATCAAATCCGTTGATTGTCACCGTGCCGGTCGTCGGCACTTCCTCGCGCATACAGAGCTTCAGGAACGTGCTTTTGCCCGCGCCGGACGCGCCGACCACAAAAACGAATTCGCCTTTGTCGATTTGAAGATTGATGTTCTTGAGCGCTTCAAAGTCCTTGTTGTAGGTCTTTGAAACATTGCTGAATTCTACCATACGTTACCTCCGATCCAGCACGGAAGTCCTTTGAGCTTTAGAACTTGACCGGTTTCGCATCGAGATACTTCTTGACCATGAGCGCCACTTTGAAGACGATCGCGTCGTCGAATTCGCGCAGGTCAAGGCCTGTCAGTTTCCGGATCTTTTCCAGTCTGTAAACCAGCGTATTCCGGTGGACGAACAGCTTTCGGCTCGTCTCGGATACGTTCAGGTTGTTCTCAAAAAACTTCTGAATGGTAAAGAGTGTTTCGTTGTCGAGATTGTCGATGGAACCGCGCTTGAAGACCTCGCGAAGGAACATGTCGCACAGCGTGGTGGGCAGCTGATAGATCAGGCGCGCGATACCGAGGTTTTCATAGCTGACGATCGTTTTTTCCGTATCGAATACTTTGCCGACTTCGAGCGCCACCTGCGCTTCCTTGAAGGAGTGCGCGATCTCCTTGATGCCGGTGACGGCGGTGCCGATGCCGACGATGGTGTGCGGATAGTAGTCGGAGCCCAGACTGTCGGCGATACTGCGCGCCAGCTTTTCAAGATCCTTCGTATCCTGATTGCCGCGGATTTCTTTGACCAGCGCGATATCGGTCTCATTGATAATGATGACGAAGTCTTTCGTCTTGTCCGGGAAGAGGTTCTGGATGACCTCGAAGGCGGCGGCGTTGTCCGCGTCGGTGATGCGAATGAGCAGGACGGCGCGAACCGTATCGTGTGTAAAGTGCAGTTCTTTGGATTTGACGCTTACGTCGCCCGGCAGAATGTTATCGAGCATGACGTTCTTGATGAAGTTGCTGCGATCATACTTTTCATCATAATACTGTTTGATATTGCTGATCGCCACAGCGAGGATGGAGACATAGGTTCTTGCCACATCGTCCGCGCCGTCAGCAAATACGGCGTATTCGGGATGCATGGGGGCGCCGAAGCTCTTGTAGGCACACTGACCGATGGTCACGGCGTCCTGCGTGGCGAAGACCGGCTCCAGCTCGGTCGAGCCCAGAAGCTCACCGATGCGGCCCAGCTCGCTGCACGCGACGATGGCGCCGGCTTCATCGACAACGCCGATGGTGCGGTCGACGGAATCCTTCATCTGATGGATCACACTTTGAAACAATCTGTTGGACATGCGTCATTCCTCCGTTACTGCTGCACACTCTTTGGATTTAGCAGATTTCGCCAATCACATCCCCATTATACACATTTTTTTTGATGTTGCAAGCATTTTTACCAAAAAAGTTGTGATTTCCTTGTGAAACATTCCGAAAATCAGTGAAAATTGGTTTCAAGTTCGTAACCAGATTATACCGTACAACCTTAAATCTACCTATAAAACGAACGTACCGGCACACGGCCGGTACGCCCGATATGCGTATCAGAATCGTTCGCAATACGATATGTTGTGGTTTTCTCAGAAAACGATTTTTTCTTCAATATACGCCGCGACCTGGTCGATCGGCATGCGAACCTGCTCCATGGAATCACGGTCGCGCACCGTGACGCAGCCGTCTTCCGCGGAGTCAAAATCGTATGTCACGCAGAACGGCGTGCCGATTTCGTCCTCTCTGCGGTAGCGCTTGCCGATGGAACCGGTCTCGTCAAAGTCAGTCATGAAACGCTTGTTCAGGACGCTGTAGACCTTTTCTCTTGCGTCTGCGCTCAGCTTTTTGGACAGCGGAAGCACCGCCGCTTTGTAAGGCGCGATGACGGGATTGAGGTGCAGGACGACGCGCGTGTCGTTTTTCGCGGGATCGACGACCTCTTCGTCGTAGGCTTCGCAGAGCAGCGCGAGCACTGTCCGATCGAGGCCGTATGTGGATTCAATGATAAACGGGATGAACTTTTCGTTCGTCTCGGGATCGAGGTAATCCATTTTCTGTCCGGAATACTCCTGATGCCGCGTCAGGTCAAAGTTGGTCCGGTTGTGGGTGCCGTTGATCTCGCCCCAGCCGAAGGGGAACAGGAACTCGATGTCGCAGGCGGCCTTCGCGTAGTGCGCGAGCTTCTCGTGGTCGTGATAGCGCAGGTGATCCGCCGGAAGGCCGAGATCCTCGAAGTACTGCTTGCCGTACGCCTTGAAGTAGTCATAGAGGTCGCCGTCGTCGCCCTCCTTGCAGAAGGTCTGGAACTCCATCTGCTCGAATTCGATCGTGCGGAACGTGAAGTTGCCGGGCGTGATCTCGTT
>ONWP01000095.1 GCA_900321595.1 uncultured Eubacteriales bacterium | reverse complement strand
CCTGACGTGTACCGTGTCGCCGACAAGCGAAACCGAAGCGGTCTGCAGATACGCCATAAACATGGGATTCGCCCGCTGCAGCACGCCGGTCCAGACGGCGGAGATATCCACGTTCTGCCCGCCGGGCGCTGAAAACGCCGGTTCCTCGTCAAACACCGGTTCCTCATCGAAGACAGGCTCCTCATCGAACGCGGGTTCCGCATCAAACGCGGGTTCCGCGTCGAATGCGGGTTCTTCATCAAACGCCGCCTCGGTAACCGCAGGTTCGTCGTCAAACGCCGGCTTCGGGTCAAACGCGGGATCAGCGTCAAAAGGCGGCGCGCTGTCGGACGCCGGCGCATCAAAGGGCGGCGCCGCTGCGGGCTCCGGGTCGAAGGGCGGCGCGTCAAAACCCGGCTCGTCGCCGTATTCCGCGCTGTCGTCGTCAAATACGATCCCGGCCAGCGGATCCGTCTGCGCGGCGGGCGCAGTCTCCGTCTGCAGCGGCTTCGGTTCCGGCTGCGCCGGTTTCGGCTTCTCCTGCGCGGCCTGCGCCGGAGCATGGTTCACCGTCGGTCTCACAGGCGGCTTCTGCGCGGCGGCAGACGGCGCGGCATTCGCAGCCGCTGCGTTTTCACCGGCGCAGATGCGCACGCAAGCCATCTCCAGATCGATCCTGCGGTTGCCGCCGGCGCGCATCGCCGCCGCGGCGTCGCGGAAAACGCTCAGCATGAAGAGAAGACGCGCTGTCGTCAGCTTCTCAGCGCTCGAACGCAGCTTCGCAAGCTGCGCGTCCGTACACGCCAGCAGCTGCTCGGGGCGATCCACCGCCTTGACGATCATCACGTCCCGCAGATGCTCCGTCAGCTGCGCCAGCAGCCGCTGCGTATCACAGCCCTCACCGTGCAGCCGGTCGATCAGGCGCAGACATGCCGTCACGTCGGCGTCTGTCAGGCTGTCGGTAAAATCGTGCAGATACTGCCGGTCCGCGAGACCGGCGGCGCTCACGACCGTTTCCTCCGTGACATGAGCAGAAACGCTCATACAGCGATCGAGCAGACTCAGCGCGTCGCGCATGCCGCCGTCTGATATGCGTCCGATCAACACCGCGGCGGCGCGGTCGATCTCTCCGCCCTCCTGCCCGGTGACATAGGTCAGCCGGTCGGCGATGTCATCCACCGAGATCCTGTTGAAATCGAACCGCTGACAGCGGGAAAGGATCGTCGGCAGCAGCTTGTGAACGTCCGTGGTCGCCAGAATAAAGATCACGTGCTCCGGCGGCTCCTCCAGCGTTTTCAGGAACGCGTTGAAGGACTCGTTCGTCAGCATGTGCACCTCGTCGATGATGTAGACGCGCTTCTTTGCCTTCGCGGGCTGGAACGCGATCTCGTCGCGCAGGGCGCGGATATCGTCGATGCCCCGGTTGCTCGCGGCGTCCATCTCCACCACGTCGGTGATCGAACCGGCGTCGATCCCGCGGCAGATCTCACACGCGTTGCAGGGATTGCCGTCCACGGGATGCAGACAGTTGACGGCCTTCGCGAGGATCTTCGCGCAGGTTGTCTTTCCGATTCCGCGCGATCCGGTAAACAGGTAGGCATGACTAAGCCGACCGCTGCGCACTTGGTTTCGCAGGGTCGCGGTGATATGAGCTTGTCCCGTGACGTCGTCGAAGGTTTGCGGACGCCACTTTCTATATAAAACCTTATACATACCGGTTTGGATACAAAAAGAGTCTGATCTCGGTCACACGGCGCGCAGGCGAACTGTATCGCACGGGCATACCGCTTAATGCTGCTCGGTTCCCCGCCTGACATGGTTCACAGCGCTCCGTCGCACAGGACCAACACGCCGCATGACAGAAATCAGACTCGATCTGACGCATTTATTATAAACGATTATTCCGCAAACTTCAACACTTTTTTCAAAAAAATTTCCGCTGTCGCCGCGCCGCGGCGCTTTTGGGAATTTATCACAAAAAATTCATAATTAGTCTTGCCCTATTGTAATTTATGGCAGATTGTGTTATGATAATCGCGAATTCGTTTGGATTTAAAGGAGAGCCGTTATGAGCAAACAGGAAAATCCCGGCGTAAAGACCTATACCAAAAAGGAACTGGCCGGGTATCTGACCGGTCTGGCCGGACAGAACATCATTTACAACATCATCGCAACAGGTCTGGCGTTCTATTTTCAGAGCGTCATCTTCCTGCCCGCGATCGCGTGCAGCCTGATCTTCGCGCTGGCACGTGTGTGGGACGCGATCAACGACCCGATGATGGGCACGATCGTAGACAAAACGCGTACCAAATGGGGCAAATGCAAGCCTTACCTGCTCTTCATTCCCGGCGTGATCCTCAT
>ONWP01000079.1 GCA_900321595.1 uncultured Eubacteriales bacterium | reverse complement strand
ACATCATGCAGTTCACCAAGGCCTTCAATGAGCGCACGAAGAACGACATCGGTCTGATCATCCCCGTGGTCATCACGGTTTACTCCGACCGGACCTTCTCCTTCATCACGAAGACCCCGCCCGCGGCAGTCCTCATCAAGAAGGCCTGCGGCATCGAGACGGCCTCCGGCGAACCCAACAAGAAGAAGGTCGCCACCATCACGAAGGAACAGATCCAGAAGATCGCCGAGACGAAGATGCCCGACCTGAACGCGGGTTCTCTCGAGGCAGCCATGCGCATGATCGCCGGTACCGCCCGCTCCATGGGCGTAACGGTCGCTGACTGAGGGGAGGGCTAATCAATGAAGCACGGTAAGAAATACGCGCAGTCCGTCAAGGAGAACGACCTGACGAAGCTGTATGATCCCAAAGAGGCTCTTGATCTGGCCTGCAAGACCGGCAAAGCCAAGTTCGACGAGACCATCGAGGTCCACATCCGTCTGGGCGTTGACTCCCGCCACGCTGACCAGCAGGTCAGAGGCGCCGTCGTCCTGCCCAACGGCACCGGTAAGAACGTCCGCGTGGCTGTTTTCGCCAAGGACGCCATGGCTGACGCCGCGAAAGAGGCCGGCGCTGAGATCGTCGGCGCTGAGGACCTGGTCGCGCAGATCCAGGGCGGCATGCTCGACTTCGACGTGGCCATCGCCGCGCCCAACATGATGGGTCTGGTCGGCCGTCTCGGTAAGATCCTCGGCCCCAGAGGCCTGATGCCCTCGCCCAAGGCCGGCACCGTGACCCCCGACGTCGCGAAGGCCGTCCAGGACGCCAAGGCCGGTAAGATCGAGTACCGTCTGGACAAGACCAACATCATCCACTGCGTCATCGGCAAGGCTTCCTTCGGCGCCGACAAGCTTGAGGAGAACTTCGCCACCCTGATGGACGCCGTCATCAAGGCCAAGCCCGCCGCTGCCAAGGGTCAGTACGTCCGCTCCTGCGTGGTCGCCGCCACCATGGGCCCCGGCGTGAAGATCAACCCGAACCGCGTGCAGGCCACCGGCGCACAGGCCGAATAAAATTTCATATTTACGGTATTGACACGGGGCTTGCCTTGTGTTAATATATACGAGCTGTTCTAAAGACAGCAGGTTCGGTTTTACCGAGTAAGCACCGCCGCCTGCCGAGGAATGGATCATGACCGAATGAAATGTCATGCCCTTCTGTCTTTACGGACAGGAGGGCGTTTTATCTATTCACGTCAAGCCGGAACAGCCGATCATCAATTCAAGGCAGGTGAAACAATTTGCCAAGCGCTAAGGTATTAGAGCAGAAAAAACAGCAGGTCAGCCAGATCTCCGAGAAGATCGGCGCGTCCCTCGCGGGCGTCCTGGTCGACTTCAACGGCACCACCGTGGCGGACGACACGAAGCTCAGAGCCGATCTGAGAAAGAATGACGTTTACTACGCGGTCGTGAAGAACACCCTTCTCAAGAGAGCGTTCGCCGGCACAGCCCTGGAGAGCCTGTCCGAGGTGCTGGAGGGCACCACCGCCATCGCGATCAGCGCGACGGATTACGTGGCTCCCGCCAAGATCCTCTCCGAGTTCGCGGAGAAGCACAAGGACTTCAAGGTCAAGGGCGGATTCATCGACGGAGAGGTCATCTCTCTGGACAAGGTGGACGAGCTCGCCAAGCTTCCCAGCAAGGAAGTTCTGCTGGCCACCGTCGCCGCCGCATTCCAGGCGCCGATGGCGTCCTTCGCCAGAGCCGTCAAGGCGATCAGCGAAAAAGAGCCCGAGGCTGCGCCCGCAGCTGAGGAAACCGCAGCTCCCGCCGAGGAGGCCGCGCCCGCAGAGGCCGCTCCCGCTGAGGAACCCGCTGCCGAGTAATCAAAAAACAACGACGCAAAATTGGAGGAACCAAAAATGGCATCTGAAAAGATCACAAAGATCGTTGACGCAGTCGCAGAGCTCTCCGTTCTTGAGCTGAGCGAGCTCGTTAAGGAAGTTGAAGAGAGATTCGGCGTTTCCGCTGCCGCTCCCGTGGCTGTCGCCGGCCCCGCCGTCGCCGCTCCCGCTGAGGAAGAGAAGACCGAGTTCGACGTCGAGCTGACCGGTTTCGACGCCGCCAGCAAGATCAAGGTCATCAAGGTCGTCCGCGAAGCGACCGGCCTGGGCCTTGCCGAGGCGAAGGCCGCTGTCGAAGGCGCTCCCAAGATCCTGAAGGAAGCGCTTCCGAAGGAAGAGGCCGAAGAGCTCAAGAAGAAGATCGAGGAAGTCGGCGGCAAAGTCACCCTCAAGTAATTCTCTTGAATCAAATGAAAAAGGATCGCAGACGCGGTCCTTTTTTTCGTTTGTATTATGTACATGAAACTGAAACACGCCTGCGGCAAACGATCAGATCTGCTTCAGAAAAACGTGGAAGTGGTCGAGGATCCGGGTGGGGGTCGCGCTCAGGATCCCGGTGGACGCCGCGGCTTCATCCGCCGCGCCGCCGTGCAGATACGCCGCGACGCGGGCTGCCGTGAACAGATCCTTCGTCTGGGGGACGCACGCGCCGATGATGCCGGTCAGCACATCTCCGCTGCCGCCGCGGCTCATGCCGGGATTGCCGGTCGGATTGAGCGCGATCCGGCCGTCCGGATCGGCGACGACGCTGTTCGCGCCCTTGAGCAGCACGGTCACGCCGTACTTTTTCGCGAATTCGGAAGCGGTTTTCATACGGTTTTCGTTGACCTGCGCCGGGGTGAGGCCGGTCAGCCTGCCCATTTCGCCGGGATGCGGCGTGATGAGGACCGGGCAGCGCGCCGTTTTCAGCAGCGCCGGCTCGTCGGCGATGACGTTGAGCGCGTCGGCGTCCAGGATGAGGGGCGTTTCGCAGATCTCCAACAGCTTCTTTGCAATCGTTTTGACCGCCGGCGTATTGCCGAGACCGCATCCGGCGGCGACGACGGTATATTTCGGCAGTGCCTGCGTCAGGACCTCGGCCGCTTCCTCTGTCAGGTGGCCGTTCCCGTCGTCCGGCAGCGGCAGATACACCGGCTCGTTGAGCTTGGACGCGACGACGTCGTAGAGCGACGCGGGAAACGCGGCCGTCACAAGGCCCGCGCCGGCTTCTACTGCGCCGCGGGACGCCAGCGTCACACAGCCGGAAAACTCACGGCTGCCCGCCAGAAGCAGCAGCTTGCCGTATGTGCCCTTGTTCGCGTCGTAGGGCCGGACGCCAAGCGCGCGCCGCGCCTCCTCCGGCGTAAAGACGACGTACGGCTCGGCGAACTGCTCCACGTCCTCACTCTGCAGACCGATATTGACCACCTGCGTCTTTCCGCAGCGGTTTGCCGCGGGCTTGACCACGTTGACGGGCTTGTACGCGATCATGGTCAGCGTCACGTCCGTCTCAAACGCGAGCCGATCCGTATCGGTGTCTGACGCGGCGAGGCCGCTGGGGATGTCGATGGCGTATTTGTGCGCCGTGCGGTTGAGGTTCGCCGTGATGACCAGGTCGGCGGCGCCGCCGGCGAGCTCTCCGCTGAAGCCGATGCCGAAGATCGCGTCGATGAGCACTTCGGCGTTCTCGACCAGATGGAGACAGCCGACCGGATTATCGGTGTAGTCGATCACACCGATCGGGGTCTTGGTCAGCTCCTTGTACATTTTATACGCCAGCTCGTCGCGCACCTTGCCGTCCACCAGAACGACGTAGACGCGCTTGAAGCCGGACTGCCACAGCCGCGTGGCCACGACGATGCCGTCGCCGCCGTTTTTGCCCTTGCCGCAGAGGACGCAGACGCGGGCGTCCGGGTTCTCCCGTGCGGCGATATACGCGGCGCTCTTGGATCCCGCCATGTCCATCATGGAATAGAAGGACAGCCCTCTGTGCTCATGGGCGAATTCCTCGGCCTGCCGCATGTTTGATTTCGTTAAAACATACATATTCAAAGCCTCCGACATAGGTTCTTGTTATCATATTACCACACTCCGCCCGGGAATGAAACAATTATTCAAAAAAAACTTGTTTTTTCTTCCCCGCTGTATTATAATCAATATAACATGCGATCACATCGGGAGGAGAGGTGATAAAGATGGCAGAGACGAAGCCGATGCACGACAAGACGAGAAATTTTAATTTCGGTTCCGGCAGGCACGAACAGCTGAAGATGGAACTGGCGCACGTGTACAACGCGCTGGCCGAAAAGGGTTACGATCCGGTGGACCAGATCGTGGGCTACATCGTGACGGAGGATCCCACCTACATCACGACCAACCGAAACGCCAGGAGCATGATCATGCGCATTGACAAGTATGAACTGCTCAAAGTCCTGGTCGAGGACTTCCTGGAGATCGAGAACAGCTGATTTTAACGAGAGAGGGGATGCTTCCCATGGCTGCGAAGAAGGATTCGCCGTTCCTGATGTATAAGGGAAGACCGCTGGTCCGCAGCGGAGACACCATTTATTACGGCAATATGTATGAGAAATTCGTCATCGTGATGAAGATCGAATCCATGCGGCCCATGAAGGATCTGGAGCTGCCCGGCAGGGTCAACGTCCAGCTGATGAACACCGACCCCATGGTCAGACCGCGGGATCGCGTGCAGAATAAAGCCACGAAGCAGGGGCTTTGGCAGGCGCTGGAGCTGGCTTCGGTCTGGCTGGACAGAGCGCTGGCATGAACACAGCGGAGCCGGTGAATCCGGCTCTGTTTTGTTTTTCCACGGATCGTGGGGAATCCGGGGCGGGCCGCAGCCCGTGCTGACTGAACATTATTGTGATGCAGGGAATTAAAGAATGAACGTGCTGCCGCGCGGTCTCAACCGCAATCATCTCAAATGGATCGCCGTCGTGTGTATGCTGCTCGATCACACGGCGGCGCTTCTGCTGCCCGCGGGGACGGCGCTGTATTACGGCTTTCGCTTCCTGGGGCGTGTGACGGCGCCGGTGATGCTCTTTTTCCTGGCGCAGGGCTTCGTGCACACGTCGGACAGGCGCAGATACGCGCTTCGGCTGTTTCTCTTCGCGCTGGCGTCGCAGATCCCCTATACGCTGGCGCGGTACGGGCGCGTCTTCATCTTCCGGTTCAGTATGATCTGGACGCTGCTTCTCTGCCTGCTGGCGCTGGCCGTCGCGGAAAGCGCCCTGCCGAAGGCGCTGCGGATCCTGTTGATCGGCGGTCTTACGGCGGTCAGCGTTTTCGGCGACTGGGGCGTGCTGGGGCCGTTGGCGGCGCTGGCGTATCACTTCGGCGGAGCGGACCGAACGCGCCGCGCCCTGACGACGGGTGCGCTGGCGCTCGCGCAGGTGCTTATGGCTGTCACTGCCTCGACCGGGCTTGTGTCTTTCCTGTGGGACAGCTACGGCTTCGGCGGGCTGCTCGCGATCCCGGCGCTGCTCGCCTATAACGGAGAGCCCGGCAGCCGCTCGCCGGTTGCGAAATGGTCATTTTATGTGATCTATCCGGCGCATCTGCTTCTCATCTGGGGGATCAAAACAGTGATTTTCGCTAAATAGACGCCGCGTTCTATGGGGCGCCATTGGCGCAACTGCCAAACTTTCTTTCAATTGTGAAAGAATACTTTACAACTTTAGCGTGTTAAAGTATAATGCCTCTGCATCGGGTCACCGATGCGTCACACAGAAAGAAACACCGAAAAAAGGAGCGATTCGCTAATGAAAACCAGAAAGATCCTTGCCGTGCTCATGGCGGCTCTGATGATCGCGTTCGCCTTCGCGGCATGCGGCGGAGACCCCGAGAAAGCGAAAGAGGTCGCCTCCAACATGTCCGAGACCATCTCCGGCGTTGCAGAGCAGGCCTCCAACGCCATCGACGAAGTGATGACCGGCTCCGATCTGGAGTACGTGAAGAACAAGGGCACGCTCGTCGTGGGTATCACCGAGTTTGAGCCTATGGACTATCAGGATGCCGACGGCAAATGGATCGGCTTTGACGCCGATATGGCGACCGCGTTCGCGGAGAACCTGGGCGTGACCGTTGAGTTCCAGATCATCGACTGGGACAACAAGGTTTTTGAGCTCAACAGCAAGAACATCGACTGCGTTTGGAACGGCATGACGCTGACCGACGAAGTGAAAGGCTCCATGGCCTGCTCCAACGCGTACTGCAACAACGCGCAGGTCGTTATCGTTCCCGCCGATACCGCCGATCAGTATCAGACCGTGGAGAGCGTCAAGGATCTGACCTTTGCGGTTGAAGCCGGTTCTGCAGGCAAGAAGGAAGTTGAAAAGCTCGGCTACAAGTTCGTGGAGGTCGCCGATCAGGCAACCGCGCTGCTTGAGGTCTCCTCCGGCAACGCTGACGCTGCCGTCATCGACAGCCTGATGGCCGCCGCGATGGTTGGTGAAGGCACAAACTACGCGACGCTGACCTACACTGTCGGCCTGAATTCCGAGGAATACGGCGTGGGTTTCCGCAAGGGCAGCGATCTGGCCAACGAGCTGAATCAGTTCTTTGCGGCCAAATACGCGGACGGCACCTTGACCGCAAGCGCCGAAACGTATAAGATCCAGGCGGCTCTGATCGAACAGTAAACATTTCAGAACTTTTTATCCGGCTCCTTTCTCGGGAGAGGAGCCGGGTCTTTCGTTTATACAGCGCTATTTTGGAGTGATCGCACATGGATTTAGATATGCTCAAAACCGTCGTATCCGCGTTGAACACCGGCTTCGTCCAGACGCTGAAGCTTTTCGGCGTGACGCTTCTGGGCGCGCTTCCGCTGGGTCTGATCATCGCGTTCGGTTCTATGACGAAAATCGCGCCGATTCGCTGGCTGACGCGAACGGTCGTCTGGATCATTCGCGGCACGCCGCTGATGCTGCAGCTGATCGTTTTGTTCTATATTCCGGGGTATCTGCTGGCGAACGGGTCTCCGTGGCCGCGGGGCGAGACCGGGCGGTTCATGGCCGCGGCGATCGCGTTCATCATCAATTACGCGTGTTATTTCAGCGAGATCTACCGCGGCGGCATCGAGTCGATCCCCAAGGGGCAGTACGAGGCCGGGCAGGTGCTGGGGCTGACCCGGACGCAGATCTTCTTCCGCGTGATCCTGCTGCAGGTGGTCAAGCGCATCGTGCCGCCGATGAGCAATGAGATCATCACGCTGGTCAAGGATACGTCGCTGGCGCGCATCATCTCCATGCAGGAGATCATCTGGGCGGGCTACGCGTTCCTCAAGGGGTCGCACGGCTACTCCGGACTGGTCTGGCCTCTGTTCTTCACCGGCGTTTACTATCTGGTGTTTGTAGGCGTCATGACGATCCTGTTCCGGCTTCTGGAAAAGAAGCTGAGCTATTTT